>NZ_JBHUIY010000015.1:0-94010 GCF_042683125.1 Phaeospirillum tilakii | reverse complement strand
CCGGCTGGCTGGCCGGCTGGCGCGCGGCCGAGGCCGGCGTGGCCGCGCTGGCCGGGCAAGCGGCGGCGGCCGAGGCCGGCATCGTCGCCGCCGCGCTCGACGCGCTGCCGCCGGGCGGGCTGCTGTTCGTCGCCAATTCGATGGCGGTGCGCGATCTCGACGATTTTTCCGGCACTGCCGCCAAGCCGGTCACCGTGCTCGGCAATCGCGGCGTCAGCGGCATCGACGGCACCCTCGCCAGTTTCTTCGGCGCCCTGGCCGGCGGCGGTTTCCCGGCCGGGATCGCCCTGGTCGGCGATCTCGCCCTGCTGCACGACCTGGGCGGGCTGGCGGCGGGGCAGGGGATCGCCGTCCCGGCCGGGATCGCCCTGCTCGACAATGGCGGCGGCGCGATCTTCGATTATCTGCCCCAGACCGTGCTGCCCGAGTTCCGCGATGGCTGGCTGACCCCGCAGCGGGCCGATTTCGCCGCCGCCGCCGCGGTGTGGGGCCATCGCTATCACCCGGTCGCGGCGGCGGATCCCGCCCCGGGCTTTGCCGCCGCGCTGGCGGCGCCGGGGGTGACGCTGCTGCATCTCGCCCTCGACCGCGCCGCCTCGACCGCCACCCACCGCGCCCTGTGGGCCGCCTGCTGCAAGGAGAGCTGGTTATGAACGTGGTCTGGACCCCGATCGAGGGGTTTGCCTTCACCGACATCCTCTATGACCGCACCGAGGGGATCGCCCGCATCACCCTCAACCGGCCGCAGGTCCACAACGCCTTCCGTCCCGAGACGCTGGAGGAGGTGATGCGGGCGCTGCGCCATGCCCGGTTCGATTCCTCGGTCGGCGTGGTGATCCTGACCGGGGCCGGCACCAAGGCGTTCTGCTCCGGCGGCGACCAGAGCGTGCGCGGCGACGATGGCGGCTACAAGGACGAGGCCGGGGTGCATCACCTCAACGCCCTCGATCTTCAGCGCGAGATCCGCACCTGCCCCAAGCCGATCGTGGCGATGGTGGCGGGCTGGTCGATCGGCGGCGGCAACGTGCTCCAGTTGCTGTGCGACATCACCATCGCCGCCGACAATGCCCGCTTCGGCCAGACCGGCCCCAAGGTCGGCAGCTTCGACGCCGGGTTCGGCGCCGGCCTGCTCGCCCGCACCATCGGGGTCAAGAAGGCCAAGGAAGTGTGGTTCCTCTGCCGCCAGTACGACGCCCAAGAGGCGCTGGAGATGGGCTGGATCAACGCGGTGGTGCCGCTCGACCGGCTGGAGGAGGAGACCATCGCCTGGTGCCGGCGGATGCTGGAACTGTCGCCGACCGCGCTGCGCATCCTCAAGACCGCCTTCAACGCCGACAGCGACGGGCTGGCCGGGGTGCAGGAACTGGCCGGCAACGCCACCGCCTTGTTCTACATGACCGACGAGGGCCAGGAAGGCCGCAACGCCTTCCTCGAAAAGCGCGCGCCCGACTTCTCCAAGTTCCCCCGCCGGCCGTGAGCCCGGTCGCCGCCGTCGCGGTGCTTCCCTACGCCCTGCCGCTGGCCCGGCCCTGGCGCAGCGCGGCGGGTGGCGCCACGCGGCGGCGCGGCTGGCTGGTGCGGGTCGAGGACGCCGCCGGGCGGGTCGGCTGGGGCGACAGTCCGGCCCCGCTGCCCGATCCCGGCGACGAGGACCCGGCCGGGATCCTCGCCGCCCTGACCGCGCCGCTGCCCGGCCGGACGCCGCAACAGGCGCTGGCCGGGCTGGCGCCATCGCCCGCCGCCATCGGGCTGGAGGGCGCGTTGCTCGATCTGCTCGCCCGCCAGCGCGGTTTGCCGCTGGCCCGGCTGTTGGCGCCCGATGCCGCCGACCGGGTGGCGGTCAATGCGGTGGTGCCGTTCGACGGGGTGGCGGCGGCGGTCGCCGAGGGGTTCTCGGTGATCAAGCTGAAGCTCGGCCTCGCGCCCTGGCGGGAGGAGGTGGCGGCGCTGCGCGGTCTGGCCCTGCCGGACGGGGTGCGGCTGCGGCTCGATGCCAACCAGGCCTGGAGCCGCGACGAGGCGGTGGCGGTGATCGCCGCCCTCGCCGGGCTGCCGATCGATTCGCTCGAAGAGCCGTTGCGCGATCCCGACCCCGCCGCCCTGGCCGCGCTCCAGGCGGCGGCGCCCTTCGCGCTCGCCCTCGACGAAAGCCTGGAGCCGGGGCGGCTGCCCGACCCGCTGCCGGTGCGGCGGCTGGTGCTGAAGCCGGCCCGCCTCGGCGGGCTGCGGGCGACGCTGGCGCTCGGCAACGCCGCCCGTCGGGCCGGGGGGGAGGTGGTGGTCACCAGTCTGGTCGAATCGGCGGTCGGACTCGCCGCCACCGCCGCCCTCGCCGCCGCCCTCGGTCCGCTCGCCCATGGCCTCGCCACCTCGTCCTGGCTGGCCGAGGACGTCGCCACGCCGCTGCCGATCCGGGGCGGATTCATCGATGTGATGGCGGGTGAAGGTCATGGGGTAACGCCTCGACTTTAAAAAAAAAGACGTGGGCTCTGCCCACACCCGCCAGGAGCCGGCGGCTCCTGGACCGGCTTCGCTATTTTGCCGATGCGGGATACCCCTCCGCGCCGAGGGGTGGTTTCGAGGCGGGCGCGGGGCTATAACCGCCTGTCTTGATGGCAGGGAGTCCCGCGCGTGGGGGAACGGATGCGAAACAGGGAGCCGCGCCCGCTGTGGGAGCGGCCCGGCGCGATGGTGGCGGCGGTGGCCGTCATGCTGGCGGTTGGTCTGGCGCTGGGAGTCGGGATCGGGTCCGGGCTGCGGACGCCGCCGCCCGCGCCGCCGCCGCCGCTGGTGATCCAGGCGATTCCGCCCGCGCCGCCGCCGGTGGTGGTCGATGAACCCCCGCCGCCGCCCCAGGTCGAGCCCGAGCCCGAGCCCGTCCCGCCGCCGGCCCCGGTCGAGGAAGCCCCGCCCGCGCCCGCTCCGGTCGAGCCGCCGCCGGTTTCGCTGCCGCCGCCGCCGCCCCAGCCGCCCCAGCCGCAGGTGGCGATGCTGCCGCCGCCGCGTCCCCCGGCGCCGCCGGCCGGGACCGCGCCGTGGCTGCGCCATGCCGTGCCGGCGCCGCATGTCGGCGGCCGGCCGATGGTGGTGGTGATCATCGACGATCTCGGGGTCGATCGCCGCCGCGCCGAGCAGGTGGTCAGGATGCCGGGGCCGCTGACCCTGTCCTTCATGACCTATGCCACCGATCTGGCCCGGCTGACCGGCGAGGCCCGCCGTCACGGCCACGAGCTGATGGTTCATGTGCCGATGCAGCCGATGGCCACCGCGATCGATGCCGGGCCGCAGGCGCTGACCGTCGGGTTGTCGGCCGAGGAAATCCGCCGCCGGCTCGATTGGGCGCTGTCGCGTTTCGACGGCTATATCGGCATCAACAACCACATGGGCAGCCGTTTCACCGCCGATCCGGCGGCGATGGCGGTGGTGATGGCCGAACTGCGCCGGCGCGGGCTGGCCTTCGTCGATTCCGTCACCACCGACCGCAGCGTCGCCGCCAAACTGGCGCGCGAATACGGCGTGCCGGTGGCCTCGCGCGACATCTTCCTCGACAATGATCAGAGCGTCGCCCTGGTTCAGGCCCAGTTGGCCAAGGTCGAGGCCCGGGCCCGGCGCACCGGCTTCGCCATCGCCATCGGCCATCCCCACGACGCCACCATCGCCGCGCTCAATGGCTGGCTGCCGACCCTGGCCGGCAAGGGGCTGGTGCTGGTGCCGGTCTCGACCCTGATCCGCGACAACCGCCCGGCCCGCTGAAGGCGGGGGGGCGGGCGGGCCGGGCGGGGCTACAGCCGCTCGGCCAGCAGGGCGGCGATCCGTTCGCCGGCCTTGCCGTCCCACAATTCGGGCTGGCGGCCGGCCTTGCCGCCGGTGGCCAGCACCTCGCGGCAGGCGGCCAGGATCGCCGCCGGGTCGGCCCCGACCAGGGTGTTGGTGCCCTGGGTCAGGGTGATCGGCCGTTCGGTGTTGTCGCGCGCGGTCAGGCACGGCACCCCGAGCGCGGTGGTCTCTTCCTGGATCCCGCCGGAATCCGTCACCACCAGCCGGGCCTCGGCCATCAGGCCCAGCATTTCGAGATAGCCCTGCGGCGGCAGCAGCACCAGCCCGGCCGCGCTCAGCCGTTCGGTCAGGCCGGCGGCGTCGAGCCGCGCCCGGGTGCGGGGATGGACCGGGAACACCACCGGCAGCAGCCCGGCCATCTCGGCCAGCGCCCCGGCCAGCGCCGCGAGCGTCGCCGGATCATCGACGTTCGACGGCCGGTGCAGCGTCACCAGGGCATGGGGGGCGCCGACGCCATGGCCGGCCAGGGTGGCCGCCGCCGGCACGGCGCGGCGGCGCTGGGCCAGCAGGGTGTCGATCATCACGTTGCCGACGAAGGCGATCCGCTCGGGCGGGATGCCCTCGCGGATCAGATTGTCGGCCGCCTCGCGCTCGGTGGTGAACAGCAGGTCGGAAATCTGGTCGGTCAGCAGTCGGTTGATCTCTTCCGGCATGGTGCGGTCGCGGCTGCGCAGCCCGGCCTCGACATGGATCACCCGGACCCCTTTCTTGACCGCGACCAGGGCGCAGGCGATGGTCGAATTGACGTCGCCGACCACCAGCACCGCGTCGGGGGCATAGCGATCCAGCACCGGCTCGAACCGGCGCATGATCTCGGCGGTCTGCACCGCGTGGCTGCCCGAGCCGACCTCGAGATTGACGTCGGGGCGGGGCAAAGCGAGATCGACGAAGAAACGCTCGTTCATCGTCTCGTCGTAATGCTGGCCGGTATGGACCAGCGGCGCGGTCATCCCCCGCGCCGTCAGCGCGGCGATCACCGGCCCGATCTTCATGAAATTGGGCCGGGCCCCCACCACGCACAACACCGATCTGGCCATGATTCTCCACGCCCTTTCCGCTCCGGACGGCCCCATATCGGCCCGCCGCCCGGTCGCGGTCAAGTCCCGTCGCGGTCAGGCCGCTGGCGGTTGGGCCGGCGGGCCGAGCCGTTCGCCCAGGGCGGTGGCCACCCGGCCCAGCACTTCGGGCCAATCGAGCGGCGCCCGCTGGTGAAACAGCCGCAGCGAGGGATACCAGGGGCTGTCCTCGTGGCGATACCACCAGCGCCAGTCGGGGGCGTAGCGCACCAGCACCCAGGCCGGCCGCCCCAGCCCGCCGGCGAGATGGGCCAGCGAACTGTCGACGCAGATCACCAGATCGAGTTCGGCCACCGCCGCCGCAGTGTCGGCGAAATCATGCAGGTCGGGGCCGAGGGCGACGATGCGGTCGGAGCGGACGAACAGGGTCTCGGCATCGCCCGGGCGCAGGTCCTTTTGCAGCGAGAACAGGGCCAGACGGGGATCGTTCAGGGCGTCGATCAGCAGCGCCGCCTCGACCGAGCGCTGGGAATCGCCGGCCTGGCCGGGATTGCCGGCCCAGGCCAGCCCGATCCGCATTTGCCCCGGCCGGGTCAGCCGGGCCCGCCACACCGCCCGCCGCGCCGGGTCGGCGGCGAGATAGGGGCCGGGGGTGACCGGATCGGCCCGCAGCGGGCCGAGGATCTCGGGCAGGCTCAGCAGCGGCAGATGGCAATCGAGCGGCGGCAGCGGCGCCCCGGCCGGGATCACGGCGTCGATCGCCGCGATGTCGCGCAGCAGCGGCAGCAGCGGCGCCTGGGCCTCGACCACCACCCGGCCACCTTCCTTCGGCACCCGCTCGACGAAGCGGAGGAATTGCAGCGTGTCGCCCAGCCCCTGCTCGGCATAGAGCAGCAGGGTGCGGCCGGCGAGCGGGCTTCCGTCCCACAGCGGCTGGGGCAGCGGCCGGGGCGGCAGGGTGCGCACCCCGCCGCGCCGCCGCCAGCCATACTCGACCCAGCCCCGGGCGTAATCGCCCTGCTGCAACAACAACTGCGAGTAATTGTAATGGATGGTGGGATGGTCGGGGGCCAGCGCCAGTGCCTGGGCGAAGGCCTCGGCCGCCTCGTCCTCGCGCCGGGCGAGGTGCAGCGCCTGGGCGAGGTTGGCCCAGCTGCCGCCGGTGGCGGCGAGGCCGACGGCGTGGCGGAAGGTCTCCACCGCTTCCTGGTAGCGCCCCAGCCGCTGCTGGACGAAGCCGAGATTGGTGAAGCCGGTGACGAAATCGGGGAAATGGGTGCAGACGAACGACTGGATCTCGAACGCCGCCTCGATCTGGCCGAGGTCGCGCAGCACCAGCCCGTAATTGGTCAGGGCCGGCGCCCAGCCCGGCCGCAGCTCCAGCGCCCGCTGATAGGGCCCGAGCGCCTCGCGGGCGCGGCCACGCGACAGCAGCGCGTTGCCCAGTTCGAACTGGGCGTCGGCGTCGTCGGGCAGCCGCGCCGCCGCCGCCACGGCGGCGGCCAGCGCGCCCTCATCCCCGCCCGGTTGTCCCTGCATCGCCATCGCCCTGTCTCCTTCCCGTCCGGCGCCTGTCGGCGGCCACCATAGCCGCTTCGCCCTTTCCGCACGACGGCTCTTTGCGCCAAAACAACCAAGAGACGGTTAAAAGACATTTAATTGCATTGGGTTACTCTGTTTCCTGCCGAACAGTCTCCGGCCGGAAGCGGATCCCGATCGATCCGTTTGATTCCCTTTTGTCGGCTCTGCTTATGACAATAAGTAGAGTTCGAGGGGGTTGAATCTAGGGCGAAAGCCTTATATTGGAGAGATTGTAAAGAGACTTGCGGGCATCCGTTTCCGGGCTATTCCGCGCCGGATCCAGGGGTGAACGGTGGGGAGTTCCAGAGATGGCGATCAAAATCGGGATTTCCGGGAAACTGATGACGGTGGTGGCCGCCAGCATCGTCGGCTTGGTGATCGCCGCGCTGGTCGCGCTGTCGTTCCTGCGCGCGGTGATGGTCGAGGACCGGGAGACCAAACTGCGCAATCTGGTCGAGAACGCCGAAAGCGTGGTTCGCCAGTATCACGGCCGGGCGGAGAAGGGGGAACTCGAACCGGCCGAGGCGATGCGGCAGGCCCGGGCGATGCTGCGCGAGCAGCGTTATGACGGCGACGAGTATTTCTTTGTTTTCTCCGATGATGGGACTTGGCTACTCAATCCGTTCCACCCGGAACGGGAGGGCCAGAACGACATCGCGGCGGTGGACAGCGCCGGACAACCCTTTATCCGCCATCTGCTGGAGGCGGCCAAGGCCGGGGGCGGGGCGGTGTTCTACCGCTATCCCAGGCCCGGCCAGACCGAATCGAGCGACAAGCTGTCCTTCGCCAAGCGGTTCGGCCCGTGGGGCTGGACCATCGGCACCGGGATCTACATCGACGACATCGACACGGTGTTCCAGCAAAAGGCGCTCAATTTCGCCGGGCTGGTGCTGGTGATCGGGCTGGTCACCGCCGGGCTGGCGCTGTTGATCGCCCGTCAGATCACCGTGCCGCTGAAGCGGCTGACCCTGGTCACCAACCGGCTGGCCGACCAGCATTACGACACCGAGGTCACCGGCACCGAGCGCGGCGACGAGATCGGCTCGCTGGCCTGTTCGGTACGCAGCCTGCGCGACGTCGCCCGCGAGGCCGCCGACCTGCGCCGCCAGCAGGAGGAGACCAAGCGGCTGTCCGAGGAGGAGCGGCGCCGGACCGCGCTGGCCCTGGCCGATTCGTTCGAAAGCCGGGTCAAGAACGTCTCCGACGTGATCGCCAGCTCGGCCGGCAACATGAAGGGGGCGGCCGAATCGCTGACCGAGGTGGCGCGCCACACCGCCAGCCAGGCGACCTCGGTCGCCAGCGCGGCGGAGCAGGCCTCGGTCAACGTCCAGACGGTGGCTTCCGCCGCCGAGGAACTGTCGGCCTCGATCAACGAGATCAGCCGGCAGGTCCAGCAATCGGCCGAACGGATCGCCACCGGGGTGGCCGAGGCGCGGCGCTCGGACGAACTGGTGCAGGGGCTGGCCGTCGCCGCCAGCCGGATCGGCGACGTGGTCAAGCTGATCAACGACATCGCCAGCCAGACCAACCTGCTCGCCCTCAACGCGACGATCGAGGCGGCGCGGGCGGGCGAGGCCGGCAAGGGCTTCGCCGTGGTCGCCAACGAGGTCAAAAGCCTCGCCAACCAGACCGGCCGCGCCACCGAGGAGATCGCCGCCCAGATCGGGGCGGTGCAGAGCGCCACCGACGAGGCGGTGGCGGCGATCCGGGCGATCGGCGGCACCATTGGCGAGATCAACCAGATCGGCTCGGCGATCGCCGCCGCGGTGGAGGAGCAGCACGCCGCCACCGCCGAGATTTCGCGCAACATCCAGCAGGCCTCGGCCGGTACCCGCGAGGTGACCGACTATCTCGGCCAGTTGGCCGGGGCGGTCGGCAATGTCGGCGAGACCTCGAACGGGGTGCTGACCGCCTCGGCCGAACTCGACCGCCAGTCGCGCCGGCTGGACGAGGAGGTCCATTCCTTCCTCGCCGGCATCCGCGCCTGATGCAATAGGGTGGAGGGCCTTCGGCTCTCCGGGGGGGGATCGCCAAGGGGCCCCGGCCCCTTGGCCGGCCTCTGGCCCCTCGCTCCGACGGCTTTTTTGCCTTCCCGCTCAACAATCGTGCGTTCCCCGGCGACGTGAGGAAACGAAGTTTCCTTATCGCCGGTTCCGCCTTATGCTGCCGCCCGTCGGCCGCCCCGGGGGGAACCGGGGCGGCGGCGTGGTTCGTCCCCCGCGAGATGGGAACAAGGTCAAGATGAGCGAGAGCACCAAATATTTCCTGCCCGAGGATCGTATGCCCAAGGCCTGGTACAACCTGGCCGCCGACCTGCCGACTCCGTTGCCGCCGGCGCTGCATCCGGGCACCGGGCAGCCGATCGGACCCGCCGATCTCGCCCCGATTTTCCCCAACGCGGTGATCGAGCAGGAAGTCAGCACCGAGCGCTGGATCGAGATCCCCGAGCCGGTGCGCGAGGTTTACCGTCTGTGGCGTCCGTCGCCGCTGATCCGCGCCCGCCGGCTGGAGCAGGCGCTGGGCACCCCGGCCAAGATCTTCTTCAAGTATGAGGGCGTCAGCCCGGCCGGCAGCCACAAGCCCAACACCGCCGTGCCGCAGGCCTTCTACAACAAGCAGGAAGGCGTCAAGCGGCTGTCGACCGAGACCGGCGCCGGGCAGTGGGGCAGCTCGCTGGCCTTCGCCGGCTCGCTGTTCGGCCTCGAGGTCGAGGTCTACATGGTCAAGGTCTCCTACAATCAGAAGCCCTACCGCCGGGCGCTGATGGAGACCTATGGCGCCACCTGCATCGCCAGCCCCTCGACCCTGACCCAGGCCGGGCGCGACATCCTGGCCCGCCATCCCGATTCGAACGGCTCGCTCGGCATCGCCATCTCCGAGGCGGTCGAGGTCGCCGCCTCGCGCGACGACACCAAATATGCGCTCGGCAGCGTGCTCAACCATGTCTGTCTGCATCAGACCATCATCGGCGAAGAAGCGATGATGCAGATGGAAATGGCCGGCGAATCCCCCGACGTGGTGATCGCCTGCACCGGCGGCGGCTCCAACTTCGCCGGTCTGGCCTTCCCCTATGTCCGCGAGAACCTCAAGGGCGCCAAGGTCCGTATCGTCGGCGTCGAGCCGGCTTCGTGCCCGACCCTGACCAAGGGGCTCTACGCCTACGATTTCGGCGATACCGGCAAGCTGACCCCGATGGTCAAGATGCACACGCTGGGCGCCACCTTCATGCCGCCCGGGTCGCATTCCGGCGGGCTGCGCTATCACGGCATGGCGCCGATGGTCAGCCATGTGATGGAACTGGGCCTGATGGAGGCGCGCTCCTACCACCAGACCGAATGTTTCGCCGCCGCGGTGCAGTTCGCCCGCGCCGAAGGCATCGTGCCCGCCCCGGAATCCTCGCATGCGGTCAAGGCGGCGATCGCCGAGGCGCTGCGCTGCAAGGAAGAGGGCAAGGCCGAGACCATCCTGTTCAACCTGTCGGGCCACGGCCATTTCGACATGCAGGCCTATACCGATTATTTCTCGGGCAAGCTGATCGATCCGCAGTTCGACCAGCAGGCGCTGGCCGCCGCGCTGGAGGAACTGCCCAAGGCCGGCTGACGTCGCCTCAGGGGGGTGTGGGCTCCGCCCACGCCCGCCAAGGGCCGCAAGGCCCTTGGATCCCGTCGATGGTCGGGCGCGGACCGGCCTTTCCGCTTGGGCGCGGGCGCTTGCCGCGCGAAGGGCAAGGAAAGGGTTCCAAGGGCCTTCGGCCCTTGGCGGGGGCGGGCAGAGCCCGCGAATCGTCTTCCTATTCCGCCTCGGGGACGGCGCCGAGGGTGAAACGGAAGGCGGAGCCCTGGCCCGGGGTGGAGTCCACCCACAGCCGGCCGCCATGGCGTTCGACGATGCGCCGGCACAAAGCAAGGCCGATCCCCACCCCGGGGATCGCGCTGTGGGCGTGCAGCCGCTTGAAGATCACGAAGATCTGTTCGAGATAATCCGCCTCGATGCCGATGCCGTTGTCGGCCACGGTGAATTCCCACATCGCGCCGTCGCGCCGGGCCGACACCCGCACCCGCAGCGGCCGGGCGCGGTCGCGATATTTGACCGCATTGCCGATCAGGTTCTGGAACAGCTGGATCACCTGGGTATCGTCGGCGGCCACCAGCGGCAGCGGCGCGGCCTCGACCGTCGCGCCGGCCTCGGCCAGCGCCTGATCGAGATAGCCGAGCGCCACCGTCAGCGCCCGCCCGGCATCGACCGGGTCGAAGCCGCGTCCGGCGGCGTCCACCCGGGAGAATTCCAGCAATCCCTCGACCAGCCGCATCATCTGGCGGGCGGCGGTGGCGATCACCCCGAGCGGCTCGGCGATGCTGGGGTCGCTGCCCTCCAGCCGCCGTTCCAGCAACTGGGCATAGCGCACCAGGGTGTTGAGCGGCTCGCGCAGATCGTGCGAGGCGGCGTAGGCGAAGCGTTCGAGGTCGGTGTTGGAGCGGGTCAGGGCGTCCAGCGTGCGGGCCAGCTGCTCGTCGCTTTCCTTGCGCGCGGTGATATCGCGCAGCACCGCCAGCACCTGCGGGCCGCTGTCGTCGAGCACCACCCGGCGCAGATCGACCTCGACCCACAGCGGGTGGCCGTCGCGGTGACGGGCCAGCCATTCCAGCCGGCGCGGCCCGTCGGCGGTGGCGTGGAGGTGGTCGAGCGCGGCCGCCGCGTCATAGGGCGGGGTGTCGCCGCACAGGTCGGCCAGGGTCAGCCCGCCGTCATTCGCCCCGCCGCGAAAGCCGAACAGGTCGCGGGCGCGGCGGTTGGTCAACCGGATCGCCCCGCTCTCGGCGTCGTGCAGCAGGATGGCGTCGTTGATCACGTCGAACAGGGTGCGGAACCGCAGCGCGCCGGCCGACAGTTCGGCCAGGGCCTGGGTCAGGTCGCGGGTCTTGGCCGCCACCTGCCGGCGCAGGGTGGCCACCCACACCAGCAGCAGCACGCCGATCAGGCCGATGCCGAGCAGGGCCAGGCCGACCGCCTGCACCGTCTGCGGGTCGAGGTTGGAGCGCAGCGGCTCGCCCAGCCAATGTTCGACGATGCGGCGGCGCTGCTCGGGGCTGATGCGGTCGAAGCCGGCCTGGACCGTCTCGCGCAGGCGGTCCTCGCCCTTGCGCACCACCCAATGGAATTCGCCGGCATAAAGCGGCGGCGAGGCGCGGAACCGGCTCTCCAGCCCCTTCTGGACCAGATAATAGCTGGCGGGCGGGCGGTCGATGCAGGCGACGCGGATCTCGCCCCGGGCGGCGCCGTCGATCAGGGTCTCGTAGCTGGGATAGGGGCGCAGGCTGTCGATGCCGCGCTGGCGCAGGAAATCGATGCAGGCGTCGCCGCCCTTGACCCCCACGGTGAAGCCGCGCAGCGCGGCGGCGTCGCGGATGCCGGACAGCCCGGCCTCGAACACGATCGGCACCTCGATGGTGGCGTAGGGGGCGGAGAACAGATAGATCCGGTCGCGCTCGGCGGTGTGGAACACCGTGTCGAGCACCTCGGCCTCGCCGGCATTGAAGCGGCGCTGGGCCTCGGCCCAGTCGAGCCCGATCAGTTGGACCGGAATGCCGCTGCGCTGCGACCACAGCGCCCACAAATCGGGCAGGATGCCCTGCAACGTGCCGTCGCCGGCGCGGAAGCTGTAGGGCGGGTAGGTGTCGTCGAGCATCACCCGCACCGGCTCGGGGGGGGACGGGCGGGCGAGGCCGGGCGAGACGTCGATCGCGGTGGCGGACCCGGCCCCGGCCGGAGCGAGCGGAGTCACCACCACCAGGGCCAGCAGCACCGCCAGCCCCCCGGCGCGGACGCGGCGCGCCCTCCGTCTCATATCGCCGGCTCGGTCATGCGCCGGGGCCGGTCATGGCCCGGGCGCGGGCGCCGCCCCGGCGCCGCCGTCGAGATAATGGGCGCGGATCTCCGGGTCGGCCAGCAGCTCGGCGCCGCTGCCGGACAGGACGATGCGGCCGTTGACCATCACATGGCCGCGATGGGCGAGGCGCAGGGCGTGATAGGCGTTCTGCTCGACCAGCAGCACCGTTACCCCCTGGTCGCGGTTGATGGTGGCGACGATCTCGAAGATCTGGCGCACGATCAGCGGGGCGAGGCCGAGCGAGGGCTCGTCGAGCAGCAGCAGGCGGGGGCGGCTCATCAGGGCGCGGCCGATCGCCAGCATCTGCTGCTCGCCGCCCGACAGGGTGCCGCCACGCTGGCCGAGCCGTTCCTTCAGCCGTGGGAACAGAGCAAGAACACGATCAAGGTCCCGGCCGAAATGGGCCGGGTCGGCGACGGTGGCGCCCATCCGCAGGTTTTCCAGCACGGTCATGCGCGGGAAGATCCGCCGTCCCTCGGGGGCGATGGCGAGGCCGCGGCGGGCGATCTGGTGCGGCGGCAGGGCGGTGATGTCCTCGCCGTCGAAGCGGACCCGGCCGGCGCGGGCGCGCGGATTGCCGAACAGGGTCATCAGCAGGGTGGTCTTGCCGGCGCCGTTGGCGCCGACCAGGGTGACGATCTCGCCGGGGGCGACGGTGAGGTCGATCCCGTGCAGCGCCTCGATCCGGCCATAGCCGGAATGGAGCCCGGCGACCTCCAGCAGCGGCGCGGTCATGGCCGGGCTCCGGCGGCGGTGTCGTCGGCCTCGGGCTCGCCGAGATAGGCGCGGATCACCGCCGGGTTGCCGCGAATCTCGGCCGGGCTGCCCTCGGCGATCAGGCTGCCATGGTCGAGCACCACCACCCGGTCGGAAATTCCCATCACCACGCTCATGTCATGTTCGATCAGCAGCAGGCCGATGCCCTCCTCGTCGCGGATCCGCCGCAGCAGCAGGTTGAGATCGGCGGATTCATGCGGGTTGAGGCCGGCGGCGGGCTCGTCGAGGCACAGCAGCACCGGGCGGGTACACATCGCCCGGGCGATCTCCAGCCGGCGCTGGAGGCCGTAGGGCAGCGCGCCGGCCTCGGTCTCGGCATGGGCCAGCAGCCCGGTGCGGTCGAGCCAGGCGCGGGCGAGGTCGAGCGCGGCGCGCTCGGCGCGGCGATAGCGGCCGAGCCCGAGCAGCCCCGCCAGCGAGAACAGCGAGGCCCGCATCAGCACCCGGTGCTGGGCGACGATCAGGTTCTCGAGCACGGTCATGCGCGGGAAAAGCCGGATGTTCTGGAAGGTGCGGCCGACCCGGGCCCGGCCGGCGATGGCGTGGTCGCGCATCCGCTCAAGCCGCCATTCGGCGCCGTCGGGATGGCGCAGCAGCAGCCGGCCGGCATGGGGGCGGTAGAAGCCGGTGATGCAGTTGAACAGGGTGGTCTTGCCGGCGCCGTTGGGGCCGATCACCGCGGTGATCGCGCCGGGGGCGGCGGTGAAGGACAGGCCGTCGATCGCCGCCAGCCCGCCGAAGCGGATGGTCAGGTCGGCGACCTCGAGCAGCGGCGCCGGGCTCATGGGGTGCCTCCCAGGCGGATGGTGGGACTGCGGGCGGAAAGCAGGCCGCTCGGCCGCCACAGCATGATCACCACCATGGTGATGCCGAAGATCAGCATGCGGTACTGTTCGAGGTCGCGGATCCATTCCGGCAGCGCCACCAGCAGCAGGGCGGCCAGCACGATGCCGATCTGGCTGCCCATGCCGCCCAGCACGACGATGGCGACGATCATCGCCGATTCGAGGAAGGTGAAGCTTTCCGGGCTGACGAAGCCCTGGCGGGCGGCGAAGAACGAGCCGGCGAAGCCGGCGAACATCGCGCCGAGGGCGAAGGCCGACAGCTTGATGGTGGTGGGGTTGAGCCCGAGCGAGCGGCAGGCGATCTCGTCCTCGCGCAGCGCCTCCCAGGCGCGGCCGACCGGCAGGCGGCGGATGCGCAGGGTGAACAGGTTGGTGGCCAGCGCCAGCAGCAGGATCATGAAATAAAGGAAGATCACCCGGTGGTCGGGCGAAAACGGGATGTGGAAGAAATCGGCGAAGGTGGTTTCGCCCGGCTTGGCGAAGGCCTTGAACTGAAGGCCGAACAGGGTGGGGCGCTCGATGCCGGAAATGCCGATCGGGCCGTTGGTCAGGCTCTGCCAGTTTTGCAGCACGATCCGCATGCTCTCGCCGAAGCCCATGGTGACGATGGCGAGATAATCGCCGCGCAGCCGCAGCACCGGAAAGCCGAGGCCGAGGCCGAAGGCGGCGGCGATCATCCCCGCCAGCGGCAGGCAGGCCCAGAACGACAGGCCGAACGCCTGCGACAGCAGGGCGTAGGCATAGGCGCCGACGGCGTAGAAGGCGACGAAGCCGAGATCGAGCAGCCCGGCGAGGCCGACGGTGATGTTGAGCCCCCAGCCGAGCATGACATAGATCAGCACCAGGGTGGCGCGGTCGATCAGGGTGCGGTCGGCGAAGGGCAGCAGCGGCAGGACCAGGGCGAACAGCACCATCGCCCAGCCGGCGGCGAAGCGGATCTGGTGCGGCGGCCGGCGCAGCGTCGGCAGGCCGAGCGAGAAATCACTCAGCCAGCGCCGGGTCAGGCCGAACAGCAGCCGGCCGCAGAACACCAGGGCGACGGCGGCGCCGACCAACTCGGGCCGTCCGTCGAGCGACAGGCCGTTGGCGGAATCGACCAGCCGGACGCCGAGCAGCGGCACGGCGAGCAGGCCGGCGATCAGCGCGGCCACGGCGGAATCGCGCAGCAGGGAGAGGGAGGAGACCGGCGCCATCGGCATCAGACCTTTTCGACGTCGGGGCGGCCGAGCAGCCCGGTGGGACGGAACAGGAGCACGGCGACCAGGATGACGAAGGTGGCGACATCCTTGTATTCGATCGAGAAATAGGCCGACCACAGCGCCTCGGTCAGGCCGATCAGCACGCCGCCCAGCATCGCCCCGGGCAGCGAGCCGATGCCGCCCAGCACGGCGGCGGTGAAGGCCTTCAGCCCGGCGAGGAAGCCGATGTAGAAATCGATCACGCCGTAATAGAGGGTGACCATCAGCCCGGCGACGCTGGCCAGCGCGGCGCCGATGACGAAGGTGGCGGAAATCACCCGATCGACGTCGATGCCGAGCAGGGCGGCCATCCGGCGGTCCTGCTCGGTGGCGCGCTGGGCGCGGCCGAGCGGGGTGCGGGCGATCACCCAGGTGAAGCCGGCCATCAGGGCCAGGGTCAGCACGAAGATGATGATCTGGAGCCAGCTGATGCCAACGGTGAAGCTGTCGCCCTGGAACAGGGTCAGGCCGCCATGGACCACCGGCGGCAGCGGCTTGACCCGCGCCCCCTGGCTCAGCTGGACGAAGTTCTGCAACAGGATCGAGACGCCGATCGCCGAGATCAGCGGGGCGAGGCGGGGGGCGCCGCGCAGTGGCCGGTAGGCGACGCGCTCGACCGCCCAGCCCCACAGCGAGGTGAACAGCATGGTGGCGAGCAGGGCCACCATCAGGGCCAGCGCGACCGATCCACCGCCGATCGTGGAGGCGAACAGATAGGCAATCAATGAGATGAAGGCCCCCAGCATGTATATCTCGCCGTGGGCGAAATTGATCATGCCGACGATGCCGTAAACCATCGTGTAACCGATGGCGATCAGGCCGTAGATCGCGCCCAGGGTCAGACCGTTGATCACCTGCTGGAAGAAATAGTCCATTCGTCCCCCGAATCAGTGCCGCGGCCACCGGCGCGGGTGGGCCAAGGCTACTCGCACGGACGGTCCTGTCAACGGCCAAGGGCGGCGGGGGCGGCGGCGGGCGGCGTTTTTTTTCGGGGGGGAGGGCGGCTCTGGTATAACCTCGGCCATAAGGCGATCCGACGGGAAGGCGAGGGGGGAATGTCAGAACCTCGGGACGACGTGATCCGGATCCGGCTCGATACCGCGCGGGCGGTGGAGGCGTTCCGGCATCTGCTGGCGGAGCAGGCGGCGGCGGGGGAGACCCGGGCGCCGGCCAATCCGGCGGCGACGGCGGTGTGGCGGCAACTGGCGCCGTTCCGGCTGGTGGAATACGGCTATGTCGATCCCGGGTTCGGGGCGGTGACCGGGGCCTATGTCGGCTTTCCCGACGGCAGCCTGTATCCGGCCGGGGAGGCGATCCCCGAGCGGGCGGTGGCGGCGGTGGCGGCGGTCAGCCCGCCGGCGCCGCTGTATGTCTATCTGCCGCTCGACCGGCCGATGCGGCATGGACGGATCGAACGGTTTCTCGACGCGCTGTCGGCCCATCTCGACCAGCCGTTGGTGGCGGTGCTGCGCGACGGCGAGGGGGCGTCGGTGGCGCGGCTGTTCGACGCCGAGGCGACCCGGGCGGCGGCGGCGGAAGTGGGGCGCCATCCCGACGCGCCGGCGCTGGCGGCGCTGTTCGCGGCGCAGACGATGCGGCCGGACGGTCGGGCCTATGCCAGTCTGGTGCAGGATTTCGCCCCCCGGGCGATCGAGTTCGCCTCGGTGGCGGCGCGGGATGCCTTCATCGCCTGGACCCGGGCACTGTGCGACCGGGTGTTCGCGACCGGGGAGGATCCCGAGCGGCTGGGCTTTGCCGGCACGCTGCGGCCGGCGGAGATCGCCCGGGTGCCGGAAGAGGAAGAGGCGGTGCGGCTGGAGCCGCCGCCCGCCGCCAGCCTCGACTCGCTCGAGACGATGCGGACGGCGTGGACGGGGCTGATGGCGGCGCTGGCGCGGCCGGACCAGCCTTGACCGGCGCCGCCCCAGGCGGTCAGTGCGCGCCGCCCGGCGGCTCGACGATGCGGTCCATCAGGGCAAGCAGGACGCCGGAAACGACGAAGGTCATGTGGATGCCGATCATCCAGCCGAGATCGCCCTTGTCGAGGGTGCCGACGTTCATGAAGGCCTTCAGCAGATGGATCCCGGAGATGGCGACGATCGAGGCGATCAGCTTGAGCTTGAGACCGGCGAAATCGACCTTGCCCATCCAGTCCGGCCGGTCCTCGTGATCGCCGGTGTCGATCTTCGAGACGAAATTCTCGTATCCGGCAAAGATCACCATCAGCAGCAGATTGCCGGCGAGCGACATGTCGATGAGGGAGAGGACCATCAGGATGGTCTCGTTCTCGGTCATCGAGAAGACGTGGGGCACCAGATGGATCAGCTCCTGGCAGAACTTGACCATCAGCATCAGCAGGGCGACCACCAGCCCGAAATAGAACGGGGCGAGGATCCAGCGACTGCGGAAGATCATGGTTTCGAAGGCGCGTTCGATCGGCATGGGGTCTCCTCGGCCGGGGGGGAAGCCGGCAGGATATAGGATCGCCATCCCCCGCTGTCCACCCGCCGACGATGACGATATCGCTGCTGTTGTGCGCGCCCAAGCTGAAGGAAGACGGGATCGTTCTCCCATTTTGGGAGGTCCAGGAACCTCAGGTTCCTGGAATCTTTTCGAATTTAAGTTATTGTTTTTAAAGTATTTTCACCCCGACTTCAACGTATGGATCGCCGCGTCGCGCTCGAACAGATAGAGCAGGACGCGGAGCGCCGCGCCGCGCGGGCTGGCAAGATCGGGATCCCGCTCGAGCACCGCCTCCGCCTCGCCCCGGGCGTGTTCGAGCAGGCTGCCGTGGCTGGCGAGATCGGCGAGACGGTATTCGGGCAGCCCGCTCTGACGGGTGCCGAGGATCTCGCCGCCGCCGCGCAGACGAAGATCCTCCTCGGCGATGACGAAGCCGTCGTCGCTGGCGCGGAGGATTTCGAGGCGGGCCTTGGCGATCTCGCCGAGCGGGGTGGCGTAGAGCAGCAAACAGCGGGAGCGGCCGCTGCCGCGCCCGACCCGCCCGCGCAGCTGGTGAAGCTGGGCGAGGCCGAACCGCTCGGCATGCTCGACCACCATCACGGTGGCCTCGGGGACATCGACCCCGACCTCGATCACGGTGGTGGCGACCAGCAGGGTGATTTCGCCGCTGGCGAAGCGGCCCATCACCGCGTCGCGGGCGGTCGGCCTCATCTTGCCGTGCACCAGCCCGACCCGCGCGCCGAACACCTCGGCCAGATCGGCGAAACGCCGCTCGGCGGCGGCGAGGTCGCTCTGCTCGGATTCCTCGACCAGCGGACAGACCCAGTAGACCCGCGCCCCGGCTTCGAGGGCGCGGCCGACCGCCGCGACCATCTCGTCGAGCCGGGCCAGCGGGACGACGCGGGTGTCGATCGGGGTACGGCCGGGCGGCTTCTCGTCGAGGCGGGAATAATCCATGTCGCCATAGGCGCTGAGCAGCAGGGTGCGGGGGATCGGGGTGGCGGTCATCACCAGCATGTCGACCGCATGGCCCTTGGCGGCGAGGTCGAGGCGCTGATGGACGCCGAAGCGGTGCTGTTCGTCGATCACGGCGAGGCCGAGGTCGCGGAACACCACATCCTCCTGGAACAAAGCGTGGGTACCGATCAGCAGGTCGATGGCGCCCTCGGCGAGGTCGGCGAGGCGGGCGGCGCGGACCTTGCCCTTGTCGCGGCCGGTCAGCAGGCCGAGGCGAATCCCGGCGGTGGCGGCGAGCGGTTCGAGCGAGGCGAAATGCTGGCGGGCGAGGATCTCGGTCGGGGCCATCAGCGCGCCCTGGCTGCCGGCCTCGATCGCGGTCAGCAAGGCGAGGAAGGCGACCAGGGTCTTGCCGCTGCCGACATCGCCCTGGAGCAGACGCAGCATCGGCGCCGGGCGGGCGAGGTCGGCGTCGATCTCGGCCAAGGCGCGGATCTGGGCGCCGGTGGGCGAAAAGGGCAGGGCGGCCAGCACCTTGGCGCGCAAGGCCTGGGACGGGGCGGCGAGGGCGCGGCCCTTGCGGCGGCGGAGATGGGCGCGGACCAAAGCGAGGGCCAACTGGCCGGACAGCAGCTCGTCATAGGCGAGACGGCGGCGGGCCGGGTTGTCCGGCCCCAGCTCCTCCGGCCCGGTCGGGGCGTGCAGCCGGCGCAGCGCCTCGCGCCAGCCCGGCCAGCCCTGGGCGTCGCGCCAGGAGGGATCGAGCCATTCCGGCAGGTCGGGGGCGCGGTCGAGGGCGGCGCGGATGGCGCGGGTCAGCGGCCGCAGGGTCAGCCCGGCGGTGAGCGGATAGGTGGCCTCGACCGTCATCACCTCGGCGCGGCGCTCGGGCGGAACGACATGGTCGGGATGGGGCAGGGTGATCTCGCCGTAGAACCCCTCGACCATCCCGCTGACCACCCGGATCGCCCCCTCGGGCAGCAGCTCGCGCAGCCAGCCCTCGCGCGGATGGAAATAGACCAGATGGGCGAAGCCGGTGTCGTCCGCCACCCGCACCTTGTAGGGCCGCCGCCCGCCATCGCCGGGCAGATGGGCCTCGACCCGGACGGTCAGGGTGGCGACCCGGCCGGGGATCGCCTCGGCCAGGGTGGGGCAATAGCGGCGATCGACCAGACCGCTGGGGCGGTGCCACAGCAGATCGACCACCTTGTCGCCGGCCAGCCGCTGGTAGAGCGGGGCGAGGCGGGGGCCGACCCCGGGCAGGGCGGTGACCGGGACGAACAGGGGAAACAGGCTCTCGGGGCGCATCGGAAGCTGACAGCGGCGGCGAAGGGCTCTATCCTATCCGGCTCTGATCCCGACGCAATCCCGGACGTCATGGCCGATTCCGAGTCCCCCCGCTTCAAACGCCTGCTGTTTCGCGCCCATCACATGGGCTCGAACGAAAACGACATCCTGTTCGGCCGCTTCGCCGCCCGGCGGCTGGCCGAGCTGAGCGAAGAGCAACTCGACCGGTTCGAGGCGCTGCTGGCCCAGCCCGACAGCGACCTGTTCGACTGGGCCACCGGCAAGCAGAAGGTGCCGGAGGCGCTCGACCATGACGTGATGGCGATGATCCGCTCGTTCGTACAAACCGAAGCCGCCAACCCTTGACCCTGGTTCCCCCCGTTCCGTCCCAGCCCGGCCGGGTCGCCCTGGCCGGCGTTCCCGAAGGGTATGACGCCCTGGTGCTGGCCGGTCTGGCCCGCGCCCATCCCGACCGCGACTTCCTGTTCGTCGCCCGCGACGACGGGCGGCTGGCGCGGATGGCGGAATTGCTGGGCTTCTTCGCTCCCGAACTGACCGTGCTCGATTTCCCGGCGTGGGATTGCGTGCCCTATGACCGGGTGTCGCCCCATGTCGAGGTGGTGACGCGGCGGATCGACACCCTGGCCCGGCTGGCCGGGCGCGATCCGGGGGGCGCCGGCGTGGTGGTGCTGACCACGGTGGCGGCGCTGGCGCAGCGGGTGCCGCCGCGCGAGGCGCTGGCCCGGGCCAGCCTGACCGTGGCGCCGGGGCGGCGGGTGCCGTTGGCCGAGCTGACCGCCTTCCTCGACCGCAACGGCTATGTCCGCGCCGACACGGTGATGGAATCCGGCGAATATGCGGTGCGCGGCGGCATCGTCGATCTGTTCCCGCCCGGGGCGGCGGCGCCGCTCAGGCTCGATTTCTTCGGCGACGAGGTCGAGACGGTGCGGGCGTTCGATCCGATCAGCCAGCGCAGCACCGGCGCGGCCGAGGGGTTCGTCTGCCGGCCGGTCAGCGAGGCGATCCTCGACGAGGCCTCGATCGCCCGTTTCCGTGCCGGCTATCGCGAGCGGTTCGGGGTGGTGCAGGGGCCGGACCCGCTGTATGAGAGCATTTCGGCCGGGATCAAGTTCGCCGGCCAGGAACATTGGCTGCCGCTGTTCCATGACGGGCTCGACAGCCTGTTCGCCTATCTGCCCGAGGCGGTGGCGGTGCTCGACCCCCAGGCCGATCAGGCGCTGGCGGCGCGGCAGGCGCTGATCCTGGAATATTATCAGGCCCGCACCGGGCTGGAAGGGGCGGCGCTGGCCGAATCCGGGATGGTCTACCATCCGCTGCCGCCGCCGCTGCTCTATCTCGAAACCGAGGAATGGACCCGGCTGCTGGCGGCGCGGCCGGTGTTCGAGCTGTCGCCGTTCGACCGGGTCGAGGCCAATGCGGCGGCATTATGCGACTTAGGCGGGCGAATCGGGCGCGATTTCGCCGAGCTGCGCACCCGCCCCGGCGTCTCCCTGCATGACGGCGTGCGCGAGCGGATCGAGGAAGAGCAGGCGGGCGGGCGGCGGGTGGTGCTGGCGGCCTGGAGCGCCGGTTCGCGCGACCGGCTGGTGGCGGTGCTGGCCGAGCATGGCCTCAAGCGGATCGTCGCGGTCGAGGGCTGGGCCGAGGCCGCCGCGCTGTCGGCCCGGCAGGTGGCGGCGGTGGTGGTCGGGCTCGATCACGGCTTCGTCACTCCCGATCTCGTGGTGATCACCGAGCAGGACATCCTGGGCGACCGCCTCGCCCGGCCGGCGCGCAAGAAGAAGAAGGGCGCCAGCTACATCGCCGAAGCCCAGGCGCTCAGCGAGGGCGATCTGGTGGTTCATGTCGAGCACGGCATCGGCCGCTATGACGGGTTGGTGGCGCTGGAGGTGGCCGGGGCGCCGCATGATTGCCTGCGGGTGATCTATGACGGCGGTGACAAGCTGTTCGTCCCGGTCGAGAACATCGAGGTGCTGACCCGGTTCGGCTCGGAGCAGGCCGGGGTGGCGCTCGACAAGCTGGGCGGCACCGCCTGGCAGGCGCGCAAGGCCAAGCTCAAGAAGCGGATCCGCGACATCGCCCAGCAACTGATCGCGGTGGCGGCGGAACGGCAGGTGCGGCAGGCGGAAAGCCTGACCCCGGCCGAGGGCGCCTATGACGAGTTCTGCGCCGGCTTCCCCTGGGCCGAGACCGACGACCAGCTCCGCGCGATCGAGGAAACCATCGCCGACATGGGCTCGGGCCGGCCGATGGACCGGCTGATCTGCGGCGATGTCGGCTTCGGCAAGACCGAGGTGGCGCTGCGCGCCGCCTTCGTCGCCGCGTTGCAGGGGTTGCAGGTGGCGGTGGTGGTGCCGACCACCCTGCTGGCCCGTCAGCATTTCCGCACCTTCTCCGCCCGTTTCGCCGGCCTGCCGGTGCGGGTGGCGCAATTGTCGCGGCTGGTCACCGCCAAGCAGGCGGCCGAGACCAAGGCCGGGCTGGCCGAGGGCACCATCGATCTGGTGGTCGGCACCCACGCCTTGCTGGCCAAGACCATCGGCTTCAAGCGGCTGGGGCTGCTGATCATCGACGAGGAGCAGCATTTCGGCGTCGCCCACAAGGAACGGCTCAAGCAATTGCGCGCCGACGTCCATGTGCTGACCCTGACCGCGACGCCGATCCCGCGCACGCTGCAACTGGCCCTGTCCGGGGTCAAGGAGATGAGCGTGATCGCGACGCCGCCGGTCGATCGGCTGGCGGTGCGGACCTTCGTGCTGCCCTACGATCCGGTGGTGCTGCGCGAGGCGATCCTGCGCGAACGCTATCGCGGCGGGCAGGTGTTCTATGTCTGCCCGCGCCTCGCCGACATCGACCGCGTCGCCGAGCGGCTGGCCCGGCTGGTGCCGGAAGTCAAGACGGCGGTGGCGCATGGCCGCCTGTCGCCGTCCGAACTCGAAGAGGTGATGGTCGCCTTCGGCGATCGGCAGTATGACGTGCTGCTTTCGACCAACATCGTCGAATCCGGTCTCGACATGCCCAGCGTCAACACCCTGATCGTCCATCGCGCCGACATGTTCGGCCTCGGCCAGCTCTACCAGTTGCGGGGGCGGGTCGGGCGCGGCAAGGTGCGGGGCTACGCCTATTTCACCCTGCCGGCCGAGACGGTGCTGTCGAAGGCGGCGGAGAAGCGGTTGCAGGTGATGCAGACGCTGGATTCGCTCGGCGCCGGGTTCCAGCTCGCCAGCCACGATCTCGACATCCGTGGCGCCGGCAACCTACTGGGCGAGGAACAGTCCGGCCATGTCCGCGAGGTCGGGATCGAACTCTATCAGCAGATGCTGGAAGAGGCGGTGGCGGCGGCCAAGGGCGGGGCCGAGACGGTGGCGGCCGAGGAATGGTCGCCCCAGATCACCCTGGGCAGCCCGGTGCTGATCCCCGACACCTATGTCGCCGACCTGCCGGTGCGGCTCGGGCTCTATCGCCGCATCGCCGCGCTCGACACCCAGCCCGAACTCGACGCCCTGGCGGCCGAATTGATCGACCGTTTCGGCCCCTTGCCGCCCGAAGTCGAGAATCTGATCGAAGTCGTGGCGATCAAGGCGCTGTGCAAGCAGGCCGGGATCGACAAGGTCGATTCCGGGCCGAAGGGGGCGGTGGTGTCGCTGCGCGGCAACGTCTTCGCCAACCCGGCCGGGCTGGTGCAGTACGTCGCCCGCGCCGCCGGCACCTGCAAGATCCGCCCCGACCACAAGCTGGTGTTCCTGCGCGACTGGGACGACCCGGCCAAGCGGGTCAAGGGCTTGCGCTCCATCGTTACCAAGTTGGCCGAGCTGGCCCGGGCCTGATCCGCGCGCCTTTTTCGCGCGCGGGTCGGGTTTCGACCGGCGTTTGTTTCTTCTGACCCAGGACTGCAAATGCATTACCCCAAACCACCCGAGATCATCCCGCTCGACAACATCCTGCCGGACGAGCCGCTGTTGATGATGGGGGCCGGCCCGGTGCCGATCCCGCACAAGGTCGCCTCGGCCAATTCGGTGGTGATCAATCACCTCGGCGACACGATGAACCGGGTGATCGAGCAGGTGAAGATCATGGCCCGCTACGTGTTCCAGACCGAATCCGGCCATGTGCTGGGCGTGTCGGGACCGGCCTCGGCGGCGATGGAGATGGCGGTCTGCAATCTGGTCGAGCCCGGCACCAAGGTGCTGTCGATCCGCAACGGCCTGTTCAGCGGCCGGCTGGTCGAGATGGTTCACCGGGTCGGCGGCGACGTCACCGTGCTCGAAATCCCCGACAAGCAGGCCGCCGCGCCGGAGATGGTCGAGCGGGCGCTGAAGGAAGGCGGCTACAAGGTGCTGACCGTGGTTCAGGGCGAGACCTCGAACACGGTGTGGAACCGCCATCTGGCCGAGATCTGCCGCCTCGGCAAGGCCTATGGCTGCGTCAACATCGTCGATACCGTCTGTACCCTCTCCACCATGGAGCTGGAGATGGACGAATGGGGGGTGGACGCGGTGATCACCGGCGGCCAGAAGGGGCTGTCCTCGATCCCCGGCGTGTCGCTGATCGCCTTCTCCGACGAGGCCTGGGCCCGGATCGTCGCCCGCAATGCGCCGATGAGCCACTGGTGCCTCGACGCCCGCCTCGCCGACAAGTTCTGGAACCAGCAATCCTACCATTACACCGCGCCGGTGTCGGGGGTGCTGGCGCTGCATGAGGCGCTGCGGCTGATCTGCGAGGAAACCCTGCCGGCCCGCTTCCGCCGCCACGCCGTCTGTTCGGCGGCGTTGCAGGCCGGAATCGAGGCGATGGGGCTCGATTTGCTGATCCCGGCCGAGGCCCGCCTCAATTCGGTGGTCGGCATCAGCGTGCCGGACGGGGTGTCGGCCGACCGGGTGCGCCACATCATGTCCCAGCTCTACCGGGTTGAAATCTCGGGCGCCTTCGGCCTCAACATCCTGCGCATCGGCCAGATGGGCGAGCAGAGCCGCACCCATCACCTGTCGCGCACCCTGCACGCGCTGGGCGCGGCGATGCGGGTGGCCGGCGGCCGGGTCGATCCGCCGGCCGGGATGGCCGAGATGGAGCGGGTGCTGGCCTCCAACGTGGTGCGCAACTAGCCGGCCGACGGCCCGGTTCCGGCAGAGTCCGGAACCGGGCCGCCACGCGCGGGACGAGAAAAGGAGCGGAAGGATGAGCGGCAGACAGCGACGGCCGGAACGGTCGGGACGGATCCTGGCGAGAACCGCCCTGGCGCTGCTGACGGTGGCCGGGCTGCCCGGCTGCGTCGGCACCGCCGACGCCGACGCGGCGCGGCCCGCGGCGCCGGTGGGCGAGGCCCCCGCGCCGGTGGTGCCGGCGACCGCCGCCCCGGTGCCGGCCCCGGCCCCGCCGCCGGTGGCGGCCCTGCCCGACGTGCCGCCGCCGCCTTCGCCCGAAGTGTTCGCCGCCTTCCTCGACGAGGTCGGGCGCGAGGCGGTGGGGAAGGGGATCAGCCCGGCCACCGTCTCCGCCGCCTTCGAGGGGGTGCGCCACATCGACCGGGTGATCGAACTCGACCGCAAGCAGCCGGAATTCACCCTGACCTTCCCGGAATACCTCGCCAAGGTGGTCAATCCGACCCGGGTGGCCGAGGGGCGGCGGCTGTATCAGGCCAACCGCGACCTGCTGGCGGCGATCGAGCGGCGCTATGGCGTGCCGGCCCGTTTCGTCGTCGCGCTGTGGGGGATCGAGAGCAATTACGGCCAGCAGATGGGCAACATGTCGGTGGTGGCGTCGCTGGCGACGCTGGCCTATGACGGCCGCCGCGCCAAATATTTCCGCGGCGAGCTGATGCAGGCGCTGCGGATCCTCGACCATGGCGACACCACGCCGAAGGCGATGATCGGCTCGTGGGCCGGGGCGATGGGCCAGTGCCAGTTCATGCCGACCACCTATCTGCGCCACGCGGTCGATTGGGACGGCGACGGCAGGCGCGACATCTGGACCAACCGCGCCGACGCTCTGGCCTCGGCGGCGCATTACCTCGCCGACGAGGGCTGGCGTCCCGAACTCGGCTGGGGCAAGGCGGTGACGCTGCCGGCCGGATTCGACACCAGCCTGATCGGCACCGACAAGCCGGCCCGCCCGGCCTCGGCCTGGGCCCGGCTCGGGATCGTCGCCGCCGACGGCGGGACGCTGGCCGGCGCCGGGGACGGGTTGCGGCTGGTGCGGCCCGACCCGGCCAGCGACGCCGCTTTCCTGGTCACCGAAAATTTCCGCACGGTGATGAAGTGGAACCGCTCGACTTTTTTTGCGCTGGCCGCCGGTCATCTTGCGGATCGGATCGCCGATCGTTAAGCTTCGCACCCGAATCGCGACAATGGTTGGGAAGGAACAGGGCATGCGCACCGCGCGGCGGGCTCGGGGGCTGACGCTGGTGATCGCGTCGGGGCTGCTGGCGCTGGGTGGCTGTGCCGGCTCGGGGCCGTCGCGGCCTTCCGGCGGCGGCGACGCGCCGGCGATCTCCTCCTCCGCCAGTCCCAATTACAAGATCGGCAAGCCCTATCAGGTCGGCGGGGTGTGGTACTACCCGCAGGAGGATTTCGACTACGACGAGACCGGCATCGCCTCGTGGTACGGCCCCGATTTCCACGCCAAGGCCACCGCCAACGGCGAGGTGTTCGACCAGGACGCGGTCACCGCCGCCCACAAGACCCTGCAACTGCCCTGCATCGCCCGGGTGACCAACCTCGAGAACGGCCGCAGCATCATCGTGCGGATCAATGATCGCGGCCCGTTCGTCAACGGCCGGATCATCGATCTGTCGCGCAAGTCGGCCCAGTTGCTGGGGATGGAAGGGAAGGGCACCGCCAAGGTGCGGGTCCAGGTCCTCAACGAGGAAAGCCGGGTCCTCGCCGGCAAGCTGCCGGCGGATTCCAACAACAACAACGAGCCCAAGGTCGCCGAGGCGGCGCCGCGCGGTTCGGTGTCGGCGGAAACCCTGCCGCCGCCGCCCGCCGCCCGCAGCGCGCCCCAGGCCGAGCCGCTGCCGCCGCCCGGTTCGGCCTCGTCCCAGGTCGCGTCCGCCCAGCCGGCTCAGCCCGCGCCTTCCGCCCGGCCGCAGCCGGTGGCGCTGACCCCGGCGGCGCTGGCCGGCCAGCAGGTGACGACCGAGCCGGTCCACGCCACCAATCTGTTCGTCCAGGCCGGGTCGTTCGGCCGCCACGACAACGCCCTGCGCCTGTCGGCGCGGCTGTCCGGTCTCGGCAACGCCCAGATCCAGCAGGCGACCGTGCAGGGCCGCACCGTGTTCCGGGTGCGGCTGGGCCCGATCGCCAGCGTCGAGGACGCCGACCGGATGCTGGCGGCGGTGGTCGCCGCCGGTCAGGCCGACGCCCGGGTGGTGGTGGACTGAGCCCCGCCCCCGGCCGTCCCGTTTCCGCCGCCGGTTCCCGGCTTTCTTTCGCAACTGACAGGTCGAAGACGTTGAAGACATCCCCGCTGTTCCGCCGGCCGCTGTTGGTGGCCCTGGTCGCCGCCTGCCTCGCCTGGGCTTCGGCCGCGTCCGCCCAGTCGATCGAAACCCCCGCCCGTCAGGCGATCGTCATCGATTTCGACACCGGCACCGTGCTGCTGGAGAAGAATGCCGACGAACTGATGGCCCCGTCATCGATGAGCAAATTGATGACGGTGTTCATGGTGTTCGAAAAGCTGAAGAGCGGGGCGTGGAAACCGACCGACATGCTGCCGGTGTCGGAATCCGCGTGGAAGCGGCATTACAAGACCGAAGGGTCGCTGATGTTCCTGCCGGTCCATTCCTCGGTCAGCGTCGATGACCTGCTGAAGGGCGTGGTGATCCAGTCCGGCAACGATGCCTGTTCGGTGCTGGCCGAAGCCTATTCCGGCAGCGAGGAGGCCTTCGCCGAGGCGATGACCCGCCGCGCCCGTCAGCTCGGCATGACCCATTCGACCTTCCGCAACGCCAGCGGCTGGCCCGACCCCGAACATCTGATGACCGCGCGCGATCTCGCGACCCTCTCCCGCCACCTGATCGGCGATTTCCCGGATTACTATCCGCTGTTCAGCCAGATGGAATTCACCTTCAACGGCATCAAGCAGGGCAACCGCAACCCGCTGCTCTACACCAGCGCCGGCGGCGGCGGCACTCCCGGCGCCGATGGCCTCAAGACCGGCCACACCCAGGCCGGCGGCTTCGGTCTGGTCGCCTCGGTCAAGCGCGGCGAGCGCCGGATCGTGATGGTGCTGAACGGCATGACCTCGATGCAGCAGCGCGCCGACGAATCCCGCCGGCTGGCCGAATGGGCCTTCCGCGAATGGGACCGCTACCCGCTGTTCCATGCCGGCGAAACCGTGGTGCCCGACGCCCCGGTGTGGATGGGCCAGTCCCATACCGTGCCGCTGGTGGCCCAGACCGATCTCGGCGTGACCCTGCCGCGCCGCGCCCGCGCCGAGATGAAGGTGTCGGTGGTGTTCACCGGCCCGATCCCGGCCCCGATCAAGGCCGGCACCCCGGTCGGCAAGCTGGTGGTCACCGCCCCCGGTCTCGCCGCCCCGATCGAGGCGCCGCTGGTGGCCGGGGCCGACGTCGCCCGGCTCGGCTTCGGCGGCCGGATCATCGAAACCATCGGCAACGCGTTCTCCAGCGCGCCGAAGTAAGCTGGCGGGCTGCCGCCCGCGCGCCTCGCGCGCGTAAACACACTGCGCGGGCTGCCGCCCGCGAGCCCGCCCGGGGCGATGCCCCGGACCCCCTTCTTTTTCGAAAAAGGGGGAGGTTTGGAGGCGCCAGCCTCCAAGCGGGCGCGGGCGGCAGCCCGCTTTTGATTGAGCGGAGGACAGGTTTGGGGCGGTTCATCACCTTCGAAGGCGGCGAGGGCGGCGGCAAATCGACCCAGACCGCATTGCTGGCCGAGGCGTTGCGCGCGCGCGGGCTGGAGGTGGTCACCACCCGCGAGCCGGGCGGCTCGCCCGGGGCGGAAGCGATCCGGGCGCTGCTGGTGTCGGGCGACACCGGGCGCTGGGACGGGGTGACCGAGGCGCTGCTGCATTTCGCGGCGCGGCGCGACCATCTGCGCGCCACGGTGTGGCCGGCGCTGGAACGCGGCGCCTGGGTGATCAGCGACCGTTTCGCCGATTCGACCCTGGCCTATCAGGGCTTCGGCCATGGCCTCGATCCCGAGCTGATCGGCACCCTCTACCGTCTGGCCGTCGGCCGCTTCGCCCCCGACCTGACCCTGATTCTCGACCTGCCGGTCGAGGACGGGTTGCGCCGGGCCGGGCATCGCGGCGGCGGCGAGGATCGCTACGAGCGGATGGGGCTCGATTTTCACCAGCGGCTGCGCCAGGGCTTTCTCGGCATTGCCGCCGCCCAGCCCAGGCGCTGCGCGGTGATCGACGCCGCCCAGCCGGTCGCGGCGGTGCATCGGGCGGTGCTGGAAACGGTCGAGGCCCGGCTGGAGCCGCCGGCGTGAGCGCGCTGGCGCCCCCGCGCGCCGCCGAACTGCTGCTCGGGCACGAGGCGGCCGAGCGGACCCTGCTTGAGGCCTGGGCCTCGGGGCGGTTTCCCTCCGCCTGGCTGATTTGCGGGCCGCGCGGGATCGGCAAGGCCACCCTGGCTTATCGGCTGGCCCGCTTCATCCTGGCCGGCGGCGGCGGGGTGGGGCAGGGGGACGGCCTGTTCGGGCCGGCGCCGCCGCCCGCGACGCTGGCGATTTCGCCCGAGCATCCGGTGTTCCGCCGCATCGCCGCGCGCGGCCATGCCGACCTCGAAATCGTCGAGCGCGGCTGGAGCGACGACCGCCAGACCAAGTTGCGCAGCGAAATCGTGGTCGAGGACGCCCGGGGGGTCGGCGCCTTCCTGGCCCTGACCCCGGCCGAGGGCGGCTGGCGGATCGTGATCATCGACGCCGCCGACGAGATGAACCGCAACGCCGCCAACGCGGTGCTGAAGGTGCTGGAGGAGCCGCCGCGCAACGCCCTGCTGCTGCTGGTGGCGCATTCGCCCGGGCGGCTGCTGCCGACCATCCGTTCGCGCTG
This sequence comes from Phaeospirillum tilakii, assembly GCF_042683125.1. Classification (NCBI taxonomy): domain Bacteria; kingdom Pseudomonadati; phylum Pseudomonadota; class Alphaproteobacteria; order Rhodospirillales; family Rhodospirillaceae; genus Phaeospirillum; species Phaeospirillum tilakii. Next base: position 64,084 of record NZ_JBHUIY010000015.1, on the reverse strand, counting down.
CCGCCGGCTGACCCTGCGGCCGCTGGCCGAGCCGCTGGTCGAGGATCTGCTCGGCCGTGCCCATCCCGAACTGGCCGAGGCCGACCGCCGCGCCCTGGCCCGGCTGGGGGAGGGCAGCATCGGCCGCGCCCTCGGCCTCGCCGCCGGGGGCGGGCTTGATCTCTATCGCGAGATGGTCGGGCTGCTGGCCGGGCTGCCCCGGCTCGACCTGCCGGCGCTGCATGGCTTCGCCGACCGGATGGCCCGGCCCGAGGCCGGCGAATTGTACGCCACCGTTACCGAACTGTTCGGCTGGTGGCTGGCCCGGCTGGTGCGGGCCGGCGCGGCCGGGCCCGAGCCGGGCGGCGAGGTGGTGGCGGGCGAAGCGGCCCTGATGGGACGGCTGCATGCGGCGGCCAGCCTTGATCAATGGCTGGAGGTGTGGGAAAAGATCAGCCTTCTCTTCGCCCGCGCCGAAGCGGTCTATCTTGACCGCAAGCAGGTGGTGCTGGGGGCTTTTCTCACCGTGGAGCGACTCGCGCGTCGCGCGGCCGGCTAGCGGGCCGCCGGGGCGGCGTCCGCTCCACCCAAGGACGGAGGACCGCCGATGACCGGGGCCAAGGCTTTTTACGTCACGACGCCGATCTATTATGTCAACGACAAGCCCCATATCGGCCATGCCTACACCACCGTCGCCTGCGACGTGCTGGCCCGCTTCAAGCGGCTCGACGGGTTCGATGTCCGCTTCCTGACCGGCACCGACGAACACGGTCAGAAGGTCGAGAAATCGGCCGAGGCGGCGGGGATCACCCCGCAGGCGCTGGCCGATCTCAATTCGGCCAATTTCCGCGACCTCGCCGCCCGGCTCGGCGCCAGCAACGACGATTTCATCCGCACCACCGAGCCGCGCCATCATGCCGCCTGCGAGGCGCTGTGGACCACCCTGGTCGAGCGCGGCGAAATCACCCTCGGCCATTACGAGGGCTGGTACGCGGTGCGCGACGAGGCGTTCTACGGCGAGGACGAACTGGTCGCCGGCCCCAACGGCAGCCGCCTCGCCCCCACCGGCGCCCCGGTCGAATGGGTCAAGGAGCCGAGCTACTTCTTCCGCCTGTCGGCGTGGCAGCAGCGCCTGCTCGACTGGTACGAGGCCAATCCCGACGCGGTGGCGCCGGCCTCGCGCCGCAACGAGGTGATCAGCTTCGTCAAGGGCGGGTTGCAGGACCTGTCGGTGTCGCGCACCAGCTTCAAATGGGGCATCCCGGTGCCGGGCGACGAAAAACACATCATGTATGTGTGGATCGACGCCCTGACCAACTATATGACCGCGGTCGGCTATCCGGCCGGCGGCGCGCTGTTCGAGCGGTTCTGGCCGGTGGTCCATCATGTCGTCGGCAAGGACATCCTGCGCTTCCACGCCGTCTACTGGCCGGCGCTGCTGATGGCCGCCGGGCTGGAGCCGCCGCGCCGCGTGTTCGCTCATGGCTGGTGGACCAACGAGGGGCAGAAGATCTCGAAGTCGCTCGGCAACGTGATCGATCCGCTGGCGCTGATCGACACCTACGGGCTCGATCCGTTCCGCTTCTTCGTGCTGCGCGAGGTGCCGTTCGGCAATGACGGCGATTTCAGCCACAAGGCGATGATCGGCCGCATCAACAGCGAACTCGCCAACGATCTCGGCAACCTCGCCCAGCGGGTGCTGTCGATGATCGCCAAGAATTGCGGCGGGGTGGTCCCCACCCCCCAGCCCGATTTCACCGACGACGACCACGCCTTGCTCGGCGCCGCCGACGCGCTGCTGGCCACCCTGCGCGACGCGATCGACCGCCAGGCCTTCCACGAGGGCCTCGAGGCGATCTGGGTGGTGATCCGCGCCGCCAACGTCTATGTCGATCGTCAGGCGCCGTGGACCCTGCGCAAGACCGACCCGGCGCGGATGCAGACCGTGCTGTACGTGCTGGCCGAGACCATCCGCGCCGTCGCCACCCTGCTGCAACCCTTCATGCCGACCTCGGCCGGGCGGCTGCTCGATCAGGTCGGGGTGGCGGAGCAGGGCAGGGGGTTCGACCGCTTCGGTCCCACCGGCCGCCTGACCGCCGGCACCCCCCTGCCGGCGCCGCAGGGGGTGTTCCCCCGCTTCGTCGAGCCGGAAACGCCTTAAAAAGCAACGGGTTCCAAGGGCCTTGCGGCCCTTGGCGGGTGTGGGCGGCGCCCACGCAATCAAGGGGTTGGTGCCATGCTGGTCGACAGCCATTGCCATCTCGATTTTCCCGATTTCGCCGCCGAACTGGACGAGGTGGTGGCGCGGGCGGAGCGGGCCGGAATCGGGCTGATGCTGAGCATCGGCACCCACCTGTCGCGCCACGCGGCGGTGCTGGCGGTGGCGGAACGCTTTGCCTCGGTCTATTGCACCGTCGGCCTGCATCCGCACGAGGCCGGCAACGAGGAGGCGACGGCCGAGCGGCTGCTGGCGCTGGCCGACCATCCCAAGGTGGTCGGCCTGGGCGAGACCGGCCTCGATTATTACTACGACAAGAGCCCGCGCGAGGCGCAGCGGGCGGCGTTCCGCGCCCATATCGCCGCCGCCCGCCAGAGCGGCCTGCCGCTGGTGGTGCATACCCGCGATGCCGACGAGGACACCGCCGCGATCCTGGAAGAGGAGAGCGCCCTGGGCCCGTTCGGGGCGGTGATCCATTGTTTCAGCGGCGGCCCGGCCCTGGCGGAACGGATGCTGAAGCTCGGTTTTTACCTGTCCGCCTCGGGGATCATGACCTTCAAGACCGCCGAGGCGCTGCGCGAGACCTTCGCCGCCGTGCCGCTCGACCGGCTGCTGGTCGAGACCGACGCCCCCTATCTCGCCCCGATTCCCCATCGCGGCAAGCGCAACGAACCGGCCTATGTCGCCCTGACCGCCGCCCGGCTGGCCGAGCTGAAGGGGGTTTCCCCCGCCGCGCTGGCCGAGGCCACCACCGCCAATTTCCACCGCCTGTTCCCCCGGGTGGCGGGATGAGGATCACCATTCTCGGCTGCGGCGGCGCGGCGGGGGTGCCGGGGATTTCGGCGGGGTGGGGGCGGTGCGATCCCAACGAGGACCGCAACCGCCGCCGCCGCGCCGCGATCCTGGTCGAAAGCGCCGCCGGCACCCGGCTGCTGGTCGATACGCCCCCCGATCTGCGCGCCCAGTTGCTCGATGCCGGGGTGCGGCGGCTCGACGCGGTGGTGTGGACCCACGACCATGCCGACCATCTGCACGGGCTCGACGATCTGCGCGAGATCAACCGCGTCACCCGCGCGTTCCTGCCGGCCTGGGGCAGCGCCGAGATGCTGGCCACCGCGCGCGAGCGGTTCGGCTATGCCTTCGAGCCGCTCGATCCCGGCTATCAGGGGGTGATCTACCGGCCGATGCTGGAGCCCCGCATCGTCGCGGGGCCGTTTGAGGTCGGCAACCTGACCGTGCGGCCGATCGATCAGGATCACGGCTATTGCCGCTCGCTCGGGCTGCGGATCGGCGATGCCGCCTATTGCACCGACGTGGTCGAATTCCCCGAAGAATCGCTGCCGGCGCTGGAGGGGCTCGATTTGCTGATCGTCGGCTGTCTGGTCGACGAGCCCCACCCGACCCATGCCGATGTCGGCAAGGTGCTGGCCTGGGTCGAACGCTTCCGGCCGCGCCGCACCGTGCTGACCCACATGGGGTCGCGGCTCGATTACCAGACCCTGCGGCGCCGATTGCCGCCCGGGGTCGAACCGGCCCATGATGGCATGGTGCTGGAGCTGCCCGACCCGGCCTGAACCGAGAGCGGGGCAGGGCAGGGGGCGGACGGGACGGTGACGGAAAGAGAGCTTCGATGACGATCACCGATCCCCAGTTGGTGGTGCTGAGCCTGCTGGCGGGGGCGGTGGTGGTGGTGCCGCTGTTCCAGCGCCTGGGGGTGCCCTCGGTGCTGGGCTATCTGGTCGCCGGCATCGCGCTCGGGCCGCACACCCCGGGGCCGGTGTCGATCGAGGCCGAGATCACCCGGCCGCTGGCCGAGCTGGGGGTGGTGTTCCTGCTGTTTTCGATCGGGCTCGATCTGCCGCTGGCGCGGTTGCGCACGTTGAGGCGGATGATCTTCGGGCTCGGGCTGTTGCAGGTGGTGGCCTGCGGGGCGGTGTTTGCCCTGGCCGGGCTGGCCTGTGGGCTGGCGCCGCCGGTGGCGCTGGTGGTGGGGGTGACCCTGTCCTTTTCCTCGACCGCCACGGTGCTGGCGATCCTGGTCGAGCGCAACGAGGCGGTCAGCCATCACGGCCGCATCGCCGTCGCGGTGCTGATCTTCCAGGATCTGGTGGTGATTCCGCTGCTGGTGCTGCTGCCGCTGCTAGCCGAATCGCCCGGGCAGATCGCCACCGCGCTGGGGCTGGCCGGGGTCAAGGCGGCGCTGGCGGTGCTCAGCATCTATCTGCTCGGCCGGCTGGTGCTGCGGCCGGGCTATCGCTATCTCGGCACCATCCGCACCCCGGAACTGTTTACCGCCGCCAATCTGCTGCTGGTGCTGGCGGTCGGCTGGGCCACCGCCCAGGCCGGGATGTCGATGGCGCTGGGGGCCTTTCTCGCCGGGCTGATGGTGGCGGATTCCTCCTATCGCCATCAGGTCGAGGCCGATATCGAGCCGTTCCGCGGCCTGCTGCTCGGCCTGTTCTTCATCACCGTCGGCATGTCGATCAACCTGCCGTTCGTTGCCGCCCATCTCGACCGGGTGATCGGGCTGACCGTGGTGCTGGCGCTGGCCAAGGCGCTGCTGATCGGCCTGTGCGGGGTGGTGGCGGGGATCGGGGCGATCCAGGCCCTGCGGGTCGGCCTGTTGCTGGCCCAGACCGGCGAATTCGCTTTCGTGGTGTTCGGCCGGGCCCATGAATTGCATCTGCTGTCCGCCGACCAGGCCCAGACCCTGCTGGCGGCGGTGGCGTTGTCGATGGTGATCACTCCGGGGCTGGCCGGGATCAGCCGGCGGCTGGCGCTGAAACTGAAGAGCCATTCGGCCGCGGACCTGTTCAATCCCGGTGCCGAGCACAAGAGCGGCCATGTGGTGATCGCCGGTTATGGCCGCAGCGGGCGGACCATCGCCCGGGCGCTGGAGGAGCATGGGCTCGATTACATCGCGCTCGACCTCGACATCGACCGGGTGGCGCGGGCGCGCGGGGCCGGGCTGCCGGTCTATTATGGCGATGCCGGCCAGCCCGGGGTGCTGCGGTCGGCCGGGATCGCCCGGGCGCGGGCGGCGGTGATCACCGTCAACAAGCCGCGCACGGCGGAGCGGGCGGTGGCGCAGATCCGGCAGGCGGTGCCGGGATTGACCATCATCGCCCGGGCCCATGATCTGGCGCAGAAGGAAATCCTGCGCAGTGCCGGCGCCAGCGCGGTGGTACCGGAAACGGTCGAGGCCAGCCTGCAACTGGCCGGGCTGGTGCTGCGGTCGGCCGGTCTTGATGCGGAGACGGTGACCCGAACCCTGGTTCACCAACGCAACCAGATCGATCCGCCGATTACCAGCGGCGACGCGATCGACCGGGGGTGATCGCGGCTGATCCGATGATCCGCGCCCTGCCCTCGGTTTCGTCGTCATAATACACATTATGCGACAAATGCATCGACCCTCATCAAACAAGCCACACCCCAGCATCTCCTCTCCCCATCAAACGACAAAACCATCCCCCTTGCTCTCCAGGCCGGACGGACCGGGGTTGGTTGACCAGGATCCGGGGATCCGGGCTCAGATCCGGCGGCGCCATGCCGCCCAGGTCAGCGCCAGCGGTCGCGGCCGAGGACGCGCCAGCGCGGGATCGAGCGGATTCCAGCCGGCACGGCGCAGCGCCCGCAGATGAGCATCGGCCTGAAGCGCCGGCAGCAGCAGCGGCAGAGCGGCTGGCGTGGTTCCACGCTGCGCCCGGGCGGCGGCAAGCGCGGCGGCGGCGCGGTCGGCCAGGGCGCGGGCCTGGGCCGACAGCCCCTCCTCCGCCGATTCGGGCACGGTGCGGCGGCCAAGGGCGCGATGATGGGCCAAGGCGCGCAGATGGCCGAGCAGCCCCCAGGCACGGGCGACCCCGGCGGCGGCGGCCCGGTTGGCTTCATCATCGGCCGCCAGCAGGGTCAGGGCCAGATCCGCCAGCGCGACCGGGCCGGCGGTGGCCAGCTCCTCGGCGGCGGCGAGGTCGGGCGGCGGCTCGTCGGCGAAATCGCGTTCGCGCAGGATCAGCAAGCGGTCGATCCGCTCGGGATCGAGGCGGTGGCGGGCGATGAGGGCGCGCAGCGGCCCGACCAGCGGGTGTCCGTCGCCGCCCTGCCCGCCCAGCACGGAATCGCGCCACCATTGCAGCCGGATCAGCCCGGCGATCGGCTCGCGCGCCTGCTCGCGGATCCGCGCCAGCTCGACGTTGAGGGCGTAGAGGGCGATCAGGTCGTCGCGGCGGTCGGGCGGCGCGAACAGGGCGGCGACGAAGCGTTCGCGGTCGCCATGGCGCAGCAGGTCGAGGATATGGGCGGCGGAAGACATCGGCAGGGATCTGTTGCGGGCCGGCAAGACGTGTCATATATGCGGCCGATTTCCCCCGCCGTCCATGGAAGGATCGTGCCGTGACCGTCGCCGCCCCCCTGCCCGCCGCCAGCAAGAGCGCGCGCGAGGAAAACTTCCCGGTCGCCTCGCTGCTGCTGTCGGCGGCGACGCGGGCGACGGTGATGGACTATTATCACTTCGCCCGCCATGCCGACGACATCTCGGATTCCGCCGCGTTGAGCCCTGACGGCAAGGTCGCCGCGCTTGACGCGCTGGACCGGGCGCTGAAGGGCGGCGAGGCCGGGCCGGAGCAGATCCTCGCCACCCGCTACCGCGCCGCGGTCAAGGGCGATCCGGCCCTGATCGACACCGCCGCCGAGTTGCTCAACGCCTTTCGCCGCGACGCCCGCCGTAATTACTGCGCCGACTGGGACGATCTGCTGGCCTATTGCCAGTCGTCGGCGGCGCCGGTCGGGCGGTTCCTGCTGACCCTGCACGGCGAATCCCCCGCCACCTTCGCCGCCAGCGACGCGCTGTGCGCGGCGCTTCAGGTGCTCAATCATCTCCAGGACTGCGCCAAGGATCTGGACCGGCTCGACCGGGTCTATCTGCCGGTCGACATGCTGGCGGCGGTCGGGCTCGACCGCTCGGTGCTGCACCAGAAGGCCAGCCCGCCCGAACTGCGCCGGGTGTTCGACCGCATCCTGGATCTGACCGATGGGCTGATCCTGCGCGCCCGCCTGCTGGTGCCGCAGGTGCGCGACCTCCGGCTGCGGTTGCAGACCGCGATCACCGTCGAGGTGGCGGCGCGGCTGTCGGGGCGGCTGCGCCGCGAGGACCCGCTGGCCCAGGCGGTCAAGCTGACCCCGGCCGATTATGCCCAGCTCGGCGCGGTCGGGCTGGTGCGCGGTCTGGTGGTGTAGGGAGCCGCCCGGCCGATGTCCGCCCCTGCCCTGCCCCAGACCCCCCAGCCCCAGACCCTGCACGTCGTCGGCGCCGGCCTCGCCGGGCTGGCCGCCGCCACCGCCGCCGCCCGCGCCGGGGTGCGGGTCCGTCTGTATGAAGCCGCCGGTCACGCCGGCGGGCGCTGCCGCTCGTTCCGCGACGACAAGCTCGACCGGGTGATCGACAATGGCAGTCATCTGGTGCTGGGTGCCAACCGTACCGCGCTGGCCTATGCCCGCGCCACCGGCGGGCTGGAGGCGATGCGCCCGGTCGCGCCCCGCTTCCCGTTCCACGATCTGGCCAGCGGCGAACGCTGGGAGGTCAGCCCGACCCGGATTCCCGCCGGGCCGGGCGAGATCCTGCGCGCCCTCGGCCTGCCCTGGACCCGGCGCGAGGCCAGTGTCGCCGAGCGGCTGGGAAGCCGACGCGGCTTCGTCCGGCTGTGGAAGCCGCTGTGCGAGGCGATCCTCAACACCGCGCCCGAGGAAGCCTCGGCGCGGATGTTTGCCTGGACGATGCGGCGGGCGCTGCTGGGCGGCGCCCCGGCGCTGTCGCCCTGGCTGTTCCCGCATGGCCTGTCGGCGGCACTGGTGGCACCGGCGCTGGCGACCCTGGCCAGCTACGGCGCCGAGATCCAGTTCCGCCGCCGCCTGACCGGGATCGAATGCGGCCGGCTGCTGTTCGAGGACGGGCCGGAGGTGCTGGGCGAGGCCGATCGGGTGGTGCTGGCCCTGCCGCCCTGGGCAGTGGCGCCGATCCTGCCCGGCTGGATCCCGCCGCTGCCGACCCGCACCATCGTCAACGCCCATTTCCGGCTGGAGGCGGCGGTGGCCCTGCCGGGTGGCGCGCCGTTCCTCGGGCTGGTCAACGGCTTCGGCCACTGGCTGTTTCCGCGCGGCGACGTGCTGTCGGTGACGGTGTCGGCGGCCGAGCCGCTGGTCGATCGTCCCGCCGACGCGGTCGCCGCCGTGCTGTGGGGCGAGATCGCCCGCGTCCTCGGCCGCGACCCGGCGGCGATCCCGCCGGTGCGGGTGATCAAGGAGCGCCGCGCCACCCTGGCCCACGATCCCGCCACCCTGCCCCGCCGCCCCGGCCCCGAGACCCCGCTGGCCGGGGTGATGCTGGCCGGCGACTGGCTGCGCTCGCCCTGGCCCTGCACCATCGAGGCGGCGATTTCCAGCGGGCTCGATGCCGCGCGGTGGGCGCTCGGCCGCCCCGCCCTGGTCTTTGGTCCATAAGGCATAAGACCCTTCACAACCAGGGGGAAAATGCCTATCTTCGCGTCAGTGGTTTAGATGAATTCCAGGCCGTTTCACAAAAGCCTGATAACGCGAGGTGTAACATGGCTTTCGAGCTTCCGCCGCTTCCCTTTGCTCCCAATGCCCTCGAACCCTACATCTATGCCCGGACCCTTGAGTTTCACCACGGCAAGCATCACGCCGCCTATGTCACCAACCTCAACGGGCTGATCAAGGACACCGATCTCGAAGGCAAGACGCTGGAGGAGATCATCCTCGCCGCCGCCGCCGATCTGCCGGCCAAGCAGGCGATCTTCAACAATGCCGCCCAGGTGTGGAACCACACCTTCTTCTGGAACAGCCTGACCAAGGGCGGCGGCGGCCAGCCCGGCGCCAAGCTGCTGGCCCGGATCGAGGCCGATTTCGGCTCGTTCGACGCCTTCAAGACCGAGTTCAAGACCGCTGCCACCGGCCAGTTCGGCTCGGGCTGGGCCTGGCTGGTCGAGGACCAGGGCAAGCTGAAGGTGGTCAAGACCGCCAACGCCGATCTGCCGCTGGCCCACGGGCAGAAGGCGCTGCTGACCATCGATGTGTGGGAGCACGCCTACTACCTCGATTACCAGAACCGCCGGCCCGATTTCGTTCAGGCCTTCCTCGACCATCTCGCCAACTGGTCCTTCGCCGAGGCCAATCTCGGCTGACAGGGCTACGGGGCGTTGCCGCATCGCGGCAACGCCCCGTTTGGGCGGGCTCTGCCCGCGCCCGCCAAGGGCCGGTAGGCCCTTGGATCCCGTTACGCCACCAGGGCTTCGAGATCGGCTTCGACCGTGCCGACCGGGTGGACGGCGAACTTGTCGGCCAGGATCTGCAACAGCGCCGGGGTGACGAAGGCCGGCAGGCTCGGTCCGATGCGGATGTCGCGCAGGCCGAGATGCAGCAGGGCCAGCAGCACGCACACCGCCTTCTGCTCGTACCAGGACAGGATCAGGCGCACCGGCAGGTCGTTCAGGTCGCACTCGAACGCGCCGGCCAGGGCCTGGGCGATGCGGATCGCCGAGAAGGCGTCGTTGCACTGGCCGAGGTCGAGCAGGCGCGGCACCGCCCCGATCTGGCCGTAATCATGGCCGATCACCCGGAACTTGCCGCAGCCGAGGGTCATGATCACCCAATCCTGGGGCAGGCCGGTGGCGAGGTCGGTGTAATAGGACCGGGCGGTGTCGCTGCCGTCGCAGCCGCCGATCACCGCGAAGCGGCGGATGTCGCCGCTCTTGATCGCCGCGATCACCGTGTCGGCGAGGCCGAGCACCGCATGGTGGCCGAAGCCGGCCCAATGTTCGCCCTGGCTGACGGTATCGGTGAAGCCGGGGGCGGCCTGGGCGGCGGCGATCACCGCGCTGAAATCCTGGCCGGCGACGTGCCCCACCCCGGGCCAAGCCACCGGGCCGCAGGTGAACAGGCGCTCGGCATAGCTGGGGGCCGGCTTCTGGATGCAGTTGGTGGTCATCAGGATCGCGCCGGGGAAGGCGTCAAACTCGACCCGCTGGCGCATCCACGCCCCGCCGTAATGGCCGACCAGATGGGGATGACGGCGCAGTTCGGGATAGCCATGCGCCGGCAGCATCTCGCCGTGGGTGTAGATGTTGATGCCGGTGCCGGCGGTCTGCTCGAGCAGGGCGGCGAGGTCGCCGAGGTCATGGCCCGACACCAGGATCGCCTTGCCCGGCAGATGGCCCAGTCGGACCGGGGCCGGCGAGGGCGCGCCGAACGCGCCGGTATTGGCGGCGTCGAGACAGGCCAGCACCTCGACCGAGGCGGCGCCGCAGCGCAGGTTGAGGTCGAGCAGGCGGTCGGGATCGGCCTCGCCGTCGGCCAGCGCCGCCAGCGCGGTCAGGGTGAAATCATCGACCGCGGCCGAGACCTGGCCCAGCCGGCGGGCATGGTGGGCATAGGCGGCCATCCCCTTCAGCCCATAGGTCAGCAGCTCCTGCAAGCCGGTGACGTCGGCGCCGTAACGCTCGCGCCGCGCCGGGATCCCGGCGGCGTCGGCCAGCGCCCTGAGGTCGTCCCCGGCCTCGGGCAGACGGCTTCCGGCGGCGGCGGCGACGGTGCGGATCAGCGCGTCGAGCCGTTCAACCTCGAAATTGACGTTGGTGACGGTGGCGAACAGCGCCTCCTCGATCAGCCCGGCGGCGGCGCGGCGTTCCGAGGCCGGACGGCGGGACAGGTGCAGTGCCAGTTGCTTGGTCACGTCGAGCAGCAGGTCCTGCCGCCCGGCCACCTCGGCATTCTTGCCGCACACGCCGATTTCGGTGCAGCCGGTGCCGTGGGCGGTCTGTTCGCACTGATAACAGAACATCGGATCGTCCTTTCCCGGATGAGGATCTCTGTCCCCACCCTGCCCCACCCCACCGGCCCACGCCTTGACGCCGGTCAAGCCTGCCTTGGGGTTCGAAGGGCCCGTGGCCCTTCGCGGAGAGCGCCGAGAGGCAGCGCCTCTCGGCAGCCCCCCGGAGGGGGGCTACTCGATCCGCGCCGCCGCCGCGCTGTGCAGATCGAGTTCGACCTCGACGATGTCGCCATCGACGGTGCGGGTGGGGACGAAGCCGAGATGCTGGACGAAGGCCAGCATGCGGGGATTGTCCTTCAGCACCTGCCCGGCGATCACCTTGGTGCCGCGCGACCGGCAATAGGCGATCATCTTGGTCAGCAGCCGCTTGCCCAGCCCGCTGCCTTTAAGGTCGGACCGCACGACGATGGCGAATTCGGCCTTGTCATTGTCGGGATCGGTCACGGTGCGGACCACGCCGACGGTCTCGCGCCCGTCATTGCCGCCGGCCACCTCGGCGAGGAAGGCCATCTCGCGGTCGTAATCGATCTGGGTCAGCCGGGCCATCTCGCTGTGCGGCAGTTCGTGGACCAGCCCGAAGAAGCGGAAGCGGATGTCCTCGGGGGTCAGGCGCGAGATGAAGACATGATGGTTGGGCTCGTCCTCGGGGCGGATCGGCCGCAGCAGCGCCCGCTGCCCGTCCGGCAGGGCGAACAATTCCTCCAGTTCCTTGGGATAGGGCCGGATCGCCAGATGCTCGGTGCCGGGCCGGGCCGGGGCGACGGTGATGTGGGCGTCGAGCGCCAGCACCCCCTTCGAATCCGCGAACAGCGGGTTGATGTCGAGTTCGACGATCTCGGGGAAATCGACCACCAATTGCGACAGATGGACCAGCGAGCGGGCGATCGCCTCGCGGTCGGCCGGGGGGCGTCCGCGATAGCCCTCAAGCAGGCGCGACACCCTGGTGCGCGAGATCAGCTCGTTGGCCAGGGTGGTGTTGAGCGGCGGCAGCGCCATCGCCCGGTCGGCGATCACCTCGACGGCGATGCCGCCCTGGCCGAACATGATCACCGGGCCGAACACCGGGTCGGTGGCGACGCCGACGATCAGTTCCTGGGCGCCGGGACGGCGGGCCATGGTCTGGACGGTGAAGCCGGAGATGCGGGCCTCGGGGGAGATCTGGATCACCCGCTCCAGCATCTCGCGCGCCGCCTTCTCGACCTCGGCCGGGCCGGGCAGATTGAGCACCACCCCGCCGACGTCGGATTTGTGGACGATGTCGGGCGACAGGATCTTGAGGGCGAGGCGGCCCTTCATCGTCGCGGCGATCTCCGCCGCCTCGGCCGGGGTAGACGCGACCCGGGTCTCGACCGCCGGAATGCCGTAGGCCTCCAGCACCGCCTTGGCCTCGGGCTCGTTGAGGGTGCCGCCGCCCTCGGCCAAAGCGCGGTCGATCAGGGCGCGGGCGCGGGCGGTGTCGGGGACGAAATCGGTCGGGGCCGAGGCCGGCACTTCCATCAGCAGGGTCTGGTTGCGGCGGTACTCGATCAGATGCATCAGCGCCTGGATCGCCGCGCGCGGGGTGTCGTAGGCGGGAATGCCGGCGCCGGAGAACAGGTGGCGGGCATGCTCGACCGCCTCGCTGCCGACCCAGCAGGTCATGATGTTGGCGCGCGGCCGGTCCTTGCACCAGCGGATCACCGCCGCCGCCACCTCGGACGGGTCGCTGATCGCGCTCGGCGCATGCATCACCAGGATCGAATCCACCACCTTGGACTCGATCAGGATGGTCAGCGCCTTGACGTAGCGTTCGCCGTCGGCGTCACCGGCGATATCGACCGGATTGCCATGCGACCAGGTCGGCGGCAGCACCGAATCGAGCCGGGCGATCACCTCCTCCGGCAGCGCGGCCAGTTCGCCGTTGAGTTCGGCCAGATCGTCGGCGGCCAGCACGCCGATGCCGCCGCCATTGGTGAGGATGGCGAGCCGCCGCCCCTTGACCGGACGGGCGCGGGCCAGGGTTTCCACCGCGCCGAAAATCTCGTCGATGTCGCGCACCCGCAGCATGCCGGCACGCCGGAGTGCCGCGTCGAACACCAGATCCGACCCGGCCAGCACCCCGGTATGCGAGGCGGCGGCGCGGCCGCCCTCCATGCTGCGCCCGGCCTTGATCGCCAGCACCGGCTTGTTGCGGGCGGCGGCGCGGGCGGCGGACATGAAGTTGCGGCGCTGCTGGATCGTCTCGATGTAGAGCAGGATCGCCCGGGTCGAGGGATCGCTGCCGAGATAATCGAGCACGTCGCCGAACCCGACCCCGTCGGTGTCGCCGAGATGGATGAAGTGGGAAAAGCCGATCTCGCGCGGCCGGGCCCAGTCGAGCACGGCGGTGCAGAGCGCGCCCGATTGCGACACGAAGGCCAGCTTGCCCGGCAGCGCGCCGCGATGGGCGGAGCTGGCATTGAGCCCGATCCCCGGCACCAGGATCCCCATGCTGCCGCCGCCGAGGATCCGCATGTCGTGGGCGCGGGCCACCGCCAGGGTGCGTTCCAGCGCGCTGTCCCCCTCCGGGGTGCGGGCGCGGTGCAGACCCTGGCTCATGATGCAGGCGGCCGGGGTGCCGCGCTTGCCCAGCGTCTCCAGCACCCGGGGCACCGTCTCGGGCGGAGAACAGATCAGGGCGAGGTCGGGCGGCTGGGGCAGACAGGACACGTCGGGATAGGCCAGCACCCCGGCGACCGAGGGATGCTCCGGCGTCACCGGCATCACCGGGCCGGCGAATTCCTCGCGCAGGAGGTTGCGCATCACTACCCAGCCGATGCTCTTGGGCTTGGTCGAGGCGCCGACGACAGCCACGGATTGCGGATGCAACAACGGCTTGAGACTGCGGACGCTCATCCATACCTCTCCGGGCTGTGCGCTTTGCGCTGGCCGAACAGGATAGAGGGGGTGGGAAGGCGTTGCAATCGCCCCTCCTGCGCACAGATGTGGGTTCCCCCCACCCCCGCCAAGGGGCGATCCCATCCCCCCGAGCCATGCGCCGGCCCCCCCGACATCGTCGCCAAGCGGTCATTGTGCAAATCCCGCCGCGTGCCTATATTGTGCATTGCAAAATAGGGGGCCCAGGACCGACACGGAGCCGATCATGGCCGATATGATGGAAAACCGGACGTTTGACGAAATTCGGGTCGGCGACAGCGCCACCCTGACCCGGACCTGCCAGAAAGACGACGTCGAATTGTTCGGGGTGGCGGTCGGCGCCCTCAACCCGATCCATTTCAGTCCCGAGGTCGCCGAGAAATTCAGCCTGGGCGGCAAGGTCAAGGCCCATTCGATGTGGGGAGCGTCGCTGCTGTCGGCGCTGTTCGGCAACGAGCTGCCCGGGCCGGGCGCCGCCTACCGCAGCCAGGACATCTCGTTCCTGACCCCGATCAGCATCGGCGACACCGTCACCGTCACCGTCACCGTGGCCGAGCTGGTGCCGCCGCAGGACGTGGTGTTCGACTGCCTCGCGGTCAAGCAGACCGGCGAGACGGTGTTCACCGGCCGCGCCCGGGTCACCGCCCCCACCGTCAAGTTCGTCCAGCCCCGGATCCAGTTGCACGAGGCCCGGCTGCACCGCGCCCACCATGTGTTCGAGGACATCATCCTCAGCTGCGCCGGGATGGAGCCGGTGTCGGTGGCGGTGTGCCATCCCTGCGATCAGGTCTCGCTGGAAGGACCGGTCGAGGCGGCCCATCTCGGCCTGATCCGGCCGATCCTGGTCGGGCCCGAGGCCAAGATCCAGCAGGTGGCGCGCGAGTTCGACATCGACATCGCCGGCCTGCGCATCGTCGATACCGCCCACAGCCATGATTCGGCCAAGCGGGCGGTCGAGTTGTGCCGCGCCGGCGAGGCCGAGGTGCTGATGAAGGGCTCGCTGCACACCGACGAGCTGATGCACGAGGTGGCGGCGCGCGATACCGGCCTGCGCACGGCGCGGCGGATCAGCCATGTCTTCATCATGGACGTGCCGACCTATCCCCGCACCCTGCTGATCACCGACGCGGCGATCAACATCCAGCCGACGCTGGAGGACAAGGCCGACATCCTCCAGAACGCGATCGAACTGGCCCATGTGCTGGGGATCGACAAGCCCAAGGTGGCGATCCTGTCGGCGGTGGAGACGGTCTATCCCAAGATCGCCTCGACCATCGACGCCGCCGCCTTGTGCAAGATGGCCGATCGCGGTCAGATCAGCGGCGCGGTGCTCGACGGCCCGCTCGCCTTCGACAACGCCATCAACGAGGAAGCGGCGCGGATCAAGAAGATCGTCTCACCGGTGGCGGGCAAGGCCGACATCCTGCTGGTGCCCGATCTCGAGGCCGGCAACATGCTGGCCAAGCAATTGTGCTATCTGGCCGAGGCCGACGCCGCCGGCATCGTGCTGGGCGCCCGTCTGCCGATCGTGCTGACCAGTCGCGCCGACAGCGCCCGCGCCCGCCTCGCCTCCTGCGCGGTGGCGGTGCGGGTGGCCCATGCCCGGCGCAAGGGCGGCAAGGCGATCGCCGCCGAATGACCATCGGCTAACCGCCGCCGGGGGCCGGCGGGCCCCCCGTGGCCACAACAGGGCAAGGGGGGCTCCATGCAGCAGGACGGCGTGCTGGTGATCAATGCTGGTTCCTCCAGCATCAAGTTCTCGCTTTATCTGTCGGAAGAGGGGATCAAGCCGATCCTGACCTGCAAGGGGCAGGTCGAGGGGATCGACGTTTCCCCCCATTTCCTGGTCAAGGCGCCGACCGGGCAGGTGCTGCACGAGCGGCGCTGGCTCGATAGTCCCGACATCAGCCACGAGGATCTGTTCAAGCACCTGATCGATTGGGTCGAGGACCATCTCGGCGAGGTGCGGCTGCGTGCCGCCGGCCATCGCGTCGTCCATGGCGGCGCGGTCTATTCGGCGCCGATGCTGATCACCGACGCCCTGCTCGACGAGCTGGAGGAGTTGGTGCCGCTGGCGCCGCTGCACCAGCCCCACAACCTCGCCCCGATCCGCGCCCTGCGCCAGGTCCATCCCGACCTGATCCAGGTCGCCTGTTTCGATACCGCCTTCCACCGCTCCAACCCGTGGCAGGCGCAGACCTTCGCCCTGCCCCGCCGCCTGACGATGGAGGGGGTCAAGCGTTACGGCTTCCATGGCCTGTCCTACGAATACATCGCCCGCACCCTCAAGGCCTATGCCCCGGCGACGGCGCGGGCCAAGGTGGTGGCGGCCCATCTCGGCAACGGCACCTCGATGTGCGCGATCGATTCGGGCAAGAGCGTCGCCTCCTCGCTCGGCTTCACCGCGCTCGACGGCCTGCCGATGGGCACCCGCTCGGGCGCGCTCGATCCCGGGGTGGTGCTGTACCTGATGCAGCAGAAGGGGATGAGCGCCGCCGAGATCGAGGACCTGCTCTACCGCAAGTCCGGCCTGCTCGGGGTGTCCGGGGTCAGCAGCGACATGCGGGTGCTGCTCGACAGCCTGGAGCCGCGCGCCGCCGAGGCGGTCGAACTGTTCGTCTACCGCATCGCCCGCGAACTGGGCTCGCTGGCGGCGGCGCTGGGCGGGCTCGACGCCCTGGTGTTCACCGGCGGCATCGGCGAGAACGCCGCCCGGATCCGCACCCGGGTCTGCGCCCTCAGCCAATGGCTCGGGCTCAAGATCGACGAGGAGGCCAACGAGCAGAACGCCCCCCTGATCAGCGCGCTCGACAGCCGGGTGTCGATCTGGGTGATCCCCACCGACGAGGAGATGATGATCGCCAAACATACCCGCGAGGTGCTGCGCGCCCTGCGCAGCCGGGGCGAGCATATCTGACGCCGGACGCGGGCGCCGCCCGCGCCGGCCTGACGGCTGGGTCTGGTCAAGCCGGGCGGGAACGGGCAAACTGGCGCGGCACCAGCAACCTCGAGGGAACGCGGGCGAGATGGCAAAAGTGAAAATCAGCGTCGGCCGGATCGTGCTTCACGTCGATCTGTATGCCACGCCGACGGCGCAGGCGGTGCTGGCGGCGGCCCCGTTCGAATCCCGCGTCACCCTGTGGCCGGGCGAGATCTATTTCCAGGCTCCGCTCCGGGCGGGGCGCGAGGACGACGCCCGCGAGGTGGTCGAGCCGGGCGAAATCGCCTTCCGCCCCGAGGGCGAGGTGATCATCATCGGCTATGGTCCCACCCCCTGCTCCGAGGCCGAGGAGATCCGCTTCGCCAGCCGCGCCAACGTCTGGGGCCGCAGCGGCGACGACCTCACCCGGCTGGCGGCGCTCGAAGGCGGCGAGCTGGTCCGGGTCGAGCCGGTGGTGGAGGTGGAGCCGGCCTGATCATGACCCGGATCGCTTCCCTGCGTGCCGCCCTGATCCTGGCCGGGCTGGCGCCGGCCTTGTCCGGCTGCGGCGTGCCCGACCTGATCGCCCATACCGTCAAGGTGATCGAGAAGAGCCAGAATGCGCCGGCCTCGTCCCAGCAGGCCGGCCCGGCGCCGGCCGCCACGCCGGCCGAGGCCGCCGCCGAACCCCCGCCCCCGGCGGCCGCGCTGCGCGGCGGCAGCGGCGGCGGCGATTCCGTTCCCGATGACACCCCGGTCTACACCCCGCCCTCCCGCGCCGCCGGCACCCCCTCCGGTCCGATCACCGTCGAGGAACTGCCGGCGCGCTGAGCCCTGACCGCAAAAAGAGCGGCCGGCGCGGCGCAGGGTGCTTGCGCCGCGCGCGCCCGGCTGGCTATAAAGGTCGTTCCGTTTCGGAAAAATCATGGCGGATTTTGATAATGGCCCGTGTCACGGTTGAAGATTGTGTACTGAAGATTCCCAACCGCTTCGAGCTGGTGCTGCTGGCCGGTCAGCGGGCGCGGGACATTTCGGGCGGGGCCAAGCTGACGCTCGATCGCGACAACGACAAGAACCCGGTGGTGGCGCTGCGCGAGATCGCCGAGGATGCCGTGCCGCTTGACGGGTTGCAGAACGCCCTGATCCAGGGCCTGCAGAAGCATGTCGAGGTCGATGAGCCCGAGGAAGACGAGATGGAAGGCTTCGCCGACCGTGAACTCGCCTTCGAGGCGGTCGCCAACGAGGACGAGATGATCGAGGACGGCATGTCGATCAGCGACGGCACCGATGCCGGCGGGTTCGAGGACGCCCCCGACGCCGACTGACCTCGGCTGACGCGCCGGTCCCTCCCCGGGGGGACCGGTCAGACCATGCAATCGCGCCGCCCCGCCCGCCCCTGCGCGGGGACTGAGACGGCGCCAGGAGGGAGACCGGCGGGATGAGCCTCGATCCACGATCCTTCCGGCAGGCGCTCGGCGCCTTCGCCAGCGGCGTCACCGTCATCACCGCGATCGATCCCGCCGGCGGCAATCCGGTCGGGGTCACCGTCAGCGCCTTCGCCTCGCTGTCGCTCGATCCGCCGCTGGTGCTGTTCTGTCTCGGCCGCGACGGCTCCTGCCTGCCGGCGATCGAAGCCGCCGGCCGCTGCGGCATCAACATCCTGGCCGAACCCCAGCGCGACCTGTCCAACCGCTTCGCCGGCCCGGTCGCCGCGCGCTGGGTCGATCAGTCCTGGTCGCCGCTGCCCGGCGGCGCCCCTGCCCTGCCCGGTTGTCTGGTCACCCTCGATTGCCGGCTGGTGCGGACCGAACCCGGCGGCGATCACCTGATCTTCATCGCCGAGGTCGAGGGGATCCATCCCGGCGGCGGCGAGCGGCCGCTGCTGCATCATCGCGGCGCCTATCTCGATCTCGCCCCCTGATCTCCGCCGCCCCGCGTTGCGATCCGAGCTGAGCTGAGCCGATGGCTGCCGCCGCCTGTGCCGATTTCGTCCATCTGCGCGTCCATACCGCCTACTCGCTGTCCGAGGGGGCGATCAAGGTCAAGCCGCTGGTCAAGCTGTGCGACAAGATGGGGATGCCGGCGGTGGCGATCACCGACACCGGCAACCTGTTCGGCGCGCTCGAATTCTCCACCGCCTGCGCCGATGCCGGGGTGCAGCCGATCATCGGCGTCCAATTGGCGATCCGGCGCGAGGACGGCCCGCCCAATCGCGACGGCCGCCGCCCCGAGCCCGACACCGTGGTGCTGCTGTGCCAGAGCGAGGCCGGCTATCTCAACCTGCTGAAGCTGGTGTCGAAAGCCTTCCTCGAAACCGAGGGCGGCGAGACCCCGCAGGTGACCCTGGGCGACCTCGCCCCCCATGCCGACGGCCTGCTGTGCCTGACCGGCGGCGCGGCCGGGCCAGTCGGCCGCGCCCTGGCCGAGGGCCAGACCGATCTCGCCGCCGCCCTGCTGTCCCGGCTCGAGGAGATCTTCCCCGGCCGGCTCTATGTCGAGCTGATGCGCCACGGGCTGGAGGTCGAGGACCGGATTGAGCCGGCCCTGATCGACCTTGCCTATCAGCGCGATCTGCCGCTGGTCGCCACCAACGAGGCGTTCTTCCCCGACCGCGAGATGTATCCCGCCCACGATGCCCTGCTGTGCATCGCCGGCGGCACCTATGTCGCCGAGGACAACCGCCGCCGCCTCACCCCCGAGCATTATTTCAAGAGCCCGGCCGAAATGCGGGCGCTGTTCGCCGACCTGCCCGAGGCGATCGACAACACCCTGGTGGTGGCGCGCCGCTGCGCCTTCATGGTCACCAAGCGCAAGCCGCTGCTGCCGCCCTACCACATGGACGGGCTGACCGAGCCCGAGGTGCTGCGCAAGAAGACCAACGAGGGGCTGGACAAGCGGCTGTGGAAGCATGTGTTCCAGCCCGGCATGAGCGAGGAGGAGCGCGCGGCGATCGCCCGCCCCTACCGCGAACGGGTCGAATACGAACTCGGCATCATCGAGCAGATGGGCTTCCCCGGCTACTTCCTGATCGTGTCAGACTTCATCCAATGGTCGAAGGCGCACGGGATCCCGGTCGGGCCGGGCCGTGGCTCGGGCGCCGGCTCGGCGGTGGCCTGGGCGCTGACCATCACCGATCTCGATCCGCTGCGCTGGGGCCTGCTGTTCGAACGCTTCCTCAACCCGGAACGCGTGTCGATGCCCGACTTCGACGTCGATTTCTGCCAGGACCGGCGCGAGGAAACCATCCGCTACGTCCAGGACCGCTACGGCCACGACCGCGTCGCCCAGATCATCACCTTCGGGAAGCTCCAGGCCCGCGCCGTGCTGCGCGACGTCGGCCGCGTGCTCCAGATGCCCTACGGCCAGGTCGACCGCCTGTGCAAGCTGGTGCCCAACAACCCGGCCAACCCGGTGACGCTGGAACAGGCGCTGGAAAGCGAGCCGCTGCTGGCCGAGGCGCGCGACCGCGACGAGAACGTCGCCCAGTTGCTCGGGCTGGCGATGAAGCTGGAGGGGCTCTACCGCCACGCCTCGACCCATGCCGCCGGCGTGGTGATCGGCGATCGCCCGCTCGACGAGCTGGTCGCGCTCTACCGCGATCCCCGCTCCGACATGCCGGTGACCCAGTTCAACATGAAGTGGGTCGAATCCACCGGCCTGATCAAGTTCGACTTCCTCGGCCTCAAGACCCTGTCGGTGATGCAGGCGGCGGTGCGCCACATCAAGACGGTGAAGGGAATCGAGGTCGATCTGTCGGCGATCCCGCTCGACGACGCCGCCAGCTACGAATTGCTGACCCGGGGCGACACCGCCGGGGTGTTCCAGTTGGAAAGCTCGGGCATGCGCGACGTGCTGCGCAAGATGATCCCCAACCGGCTGGAGGATCTGATCGCGGTGGTGGCGCTGTACCGCCCCGGCCCGATGGACCAGATCCCGCGCTACATCGCCTGCAAGCACGGGCGGGAAGAGCCGGACTACATGCATTCGCTGCTGGAGCCGATCCTGAAGGAAACCTTCGGGATCATGGTCTATCAGGAGCAGGTGATGCAGATCGCCCAGGTGCTGTCGGGCTATTCGCTCGGCGGCGCCGACCTGCTGCGCCGCGCGATGGGAAAGAAGATCCGCGAGGAGATGGAGGCCCAGCGCAAGACCTTCGTCGAGGGCGCGGTGGCGCGCGGGGTCGAGGCCGCCCAGGCCTCGATGGTGTTCGACAAGGTCGCCAAGTTCGCCGAATACGGCTTCAACAAGTCGCATGCCGCCGCCTACGCCCTGATCGCCTATCAGACCGCCTGGCTGAAGGCCAATCACCCCGCCGAGTTCATGGCCGCGACCATGACCTACGACATCAACAACACCGACAAGCTCAACAGCCTGCGGCAGGAACTCGACCGGCTCAAGATCCCCCTCCTCCCCCCCGACATCAACGCCTCGCGCGCCGACTTCACCGTCGAACGCCAGCCCGACGGCAGCCTCGCCGTGCGCTATGCCCTGGCCGCGCTGAAGAATGTCGGCGAAGGCGGCATGCGCGCCCTCGACGCCGAACGCGACAAGGGCGGCCCCTTCCGCGATCTGGTCGATTTCGTCGCCCGGATGGACGCCCGCCAGATCAACCGCCGCCAGCTCGAAAACATGATCAAGGCCGGCGTGTTCGACTCGCTCGACCGCAATCGCGGCCGGCTGTTCCGCAACGCCGATACCCTGGTCCGCACCGCCGCCCAGGCCGCCGAGGAACGCGCCAGCAGCCAGATGAGCCTGCTCGGCGGCGGCGACCAGCCCCGCCTCAAGCTCGAAGCCGGCCCCGACTGGTCGCCGCACGAGAAGCTCAACATGGAATTCGAGGCGGTCGGGTTCTATCTCTCCGCCCACCCCCTCGACGCCTACGCCAAGAGCCTCAAGCGCCTCAACGTGCTGAAGGTGGCCGAACTGCCCCGCCACCTCACCTCGGGCGGCAAGGGCCGCATCCGCCTCGCCGGCACCCTGCTGGCCAAGCAGGAACGCACCTCGGCCAAGGGCTCGCGCTACGCCTTCCTTCAGTTCTCGGATTCCTCCGGCCTGTTCGAGGTCACCTGCTTTTCCGAGACCCTCGCCGCCGGCCGCGACATCCTCGACGCCGGCGGGCCGCTGTTGATCGAGGTCGATGCCCGGCTGGAAGATGACCAGCTGCGGATGACCTGTCAGCGCATCGCCTCGCTCGATCAGGAAGCCGCCCGCGCCGCCGCCGGGATCCGTGTCTTCCTCGAGGATCCGGCGGCGATCCCTCCCCTGCGCGGCCTGCTCGACGGCGTCGGCCGGGGCCGCAACCGCGTCTCGATCGTCGCCCGCATCGAGCATCGCGAGGTCGAGATCGGTCTCGATTCAACCATCACCATCACCCCCGCCTTCATGTCGTCGCTCCGCTCGATCGCCGGCATCGCTGAGGTTGAGGAGATATAATAGACACAACCTTTGATCTTCAGGTCTGATGGCAAGATGAGGGGTTGTTGGGGGGATTCATTCTTTCATTCATTCTGAATTATGGAATCGTCGTTGTCGCATAATGTTGTTTTTTTAAAAAAGACGCGGGCTCTGCCCGCACCCGCCAGGAGCCAGCGGCTCCTGGACCTGCGTCAATGGTCGGGAAACGGCGGTGCCGCGATCTCGATGGAAAAAGGAATGGGATCCAAGGGCCTGCGGCCCTTGGCGGGTACGGGCGGAGCCCGTAATCTCAGCCTGCGGCGCGCGCGACCGCGTCGAGCAGGGCATCAACCTCGAACGGTTTTTCCAGCACCGCCACCGCACCGAGGCGGGCAGCGGTCTCCAAGCCCCGCACCTTGTCGAGGCGGGCGCTGCCGCCGGAGATGGCGATGATCCGCGCCTCCGGCAGCAGGGTCTGAAGTTCGAGGATGGTCTGGATCCCATCCATCTCGGGCATGATGATGTCGGTGACGATGACGTCGAAGCACTCGCCCGCCGCCACGGTTTCGACCGCGGCGAGCCCGTCGCCGGCGGTGGTGATGTCATGGCCGGCGGCGGACAGCACATCGACCAGCGATTCGCGCATCAGCGCGGTGTCCTCGACCACCAGAATCCGGGTCATCCTCGCCTCTCGCGCCGGTCAGACCGTGAAGGAATTGCCGCAGCCGCAGGTCGAAGTGGCGTTCGGATTCTTGATCTGGAACGAGGCGCCGATCAGGTCCTCGACGAAATCGACCACCGCGCCGTTGAGCAGGTCGAGCGAAGTGTGATCGACCACCACTTCCACCCCTTCCCGCTCGAACAACTGGTCGTCCTCGTTGACCGCGTCGTCGAGGGTGATCCCGTACTGGAAGCCGGAACAGCCCCCACCCGACACCGATACCCGCAGGCGCAGATCCGGCTTGCCTTCGGCCGCGATCAGGCTGCGCACCCGCTCGGCGGCGCTGGCGGTAAGGCCGATCGAAGGGGCGGAGGCGGACACGGCTTCGGACATCACGGCACCTCTAAAAAAAATCAACGTCAACCGGGCGACTTTAGCATCAACCCAGCCCCGAGGGAAAGGGTGGGAACACCCCCCTCCCCCGCCAATCAGGCCTGCCGGGGCTTGTCCGCCACCCACAGCGTCACCGGCAGGGCGGTGCGCCAGACGTCGAAGCGGCCCAGCGGCCCGGCCTGGGCCACCGACAGCCGGGTCAGGCTGCCACCCAGCCGTTCGCGCCAGCCGGCCACCGCCAGCTCGGTCTGGAGGGTGACGGCGTTGGCGGCCAGCCGCCCGCCCGGCTTCAGCGCCGCCCAGCAGGCCTCGACCACCCCGGGCACGGTCAGGCCGCCGCCGATGAAGATCGCGTCGGGCGGCTCCAGCCCGGCCAGCGCCTCGGGCGCCGCCCCGGCAACCAGCCGCAGCCCCGGCACCCCCAGCGCGGCGGCGTTGACGAGAATGGTCTGTTGCCGCCCGGAATCGGACTCAACCGCGATGGCCCGGCACGACGGATGGGCCCGCATCCATTCGATCCCGATCGAACCGCTGCCGCCGCCGACATCCCACAGCAGCTCGCCCGGCAGCGGCGCCAGCCGGGCCAGGGTGACGGCGCGGATGTCGCGCTTGGTCAACTGGCCGTCGCTCTGATAGGCGTCGTCGGGCAGGCCGGCGAGACGCGACAGCGGCACCGCCCCGGCATCGGCGCGGCATTCCACCGCCATCAGATTGAGATCGGCGGCGGGGGCATCGCCCCACCCCGCCGCGCTGGCCTCGACGCGGCGTTCGCGCGGCCCGCCCAGATGCTCGAACAGGGTCAGCCGGCTGGCGCCGAAGCCGCGCCCGGCCAGCAGCGCCGCCAGTTGGGCCGGCGTCCCGCCATCGGCCGACAGCACCAGCAGCCGCGCCCCAGGCACCAGATGGGGGTGAACCAGTTCGAGCGGCCGGCCGGTGACACTGACCACCGTCACCTCCTGCAACGGCCAGCCCAGCCGCGCCGCCGCCAGCGACAGCGAGGACGGTGCCGGCAGCACCCGCATCTCGTCCGCGCCGACCGCGCGGGCCAGGGTGGCGCCGACCCCGTAGAACATCGGATCGCCGCTGGCCAGCACGCAGACCGGCTGGCCGCGCCGGGCCAGCACCAGCTCGACCGCCCGCTCGAACGGGCTCGGCCACGCCACCCGCTCCTGCCCCGGCCGGGCCGGCACCAGATCGAGATGACGCCGGCCGCCGAACAGCACCGCCGCGCCGTCAAGCGCCGCCCGCGCCGCGGCGCCCAGCCCGTCCGGGCCGTCCTCGCCCAGTCCCACCACCGTCAGCCATGCGCTCATCGCCCGTGCTCCCCTCTCGCCTGTCGGAATGTCGCCGCGCCGGGGTGATAATCCAGCGGGCGGGGCTCCGGCAACGCCCGCGTCGCCGCCGGAACCGCCCGCTAGCGTCTTTCCTCCCCCTCTCCTTTGGTGTATGAGAGCGCACCGGCGGGCGCCCCCTGGGCTAAAACAGGAACATGATCCGGCTTTTCCCGCGGTTCAGGAGCAAGATGATCGAGTACACCCGCGACGCCCAGGAGATCTACCGCCAGTCCTTCTCCATCATCCGGTCCGAGGCCGACCTGTCGCGGATTCCGCCCGACCTGGAGAAACTCGCGGTGCGCGTCGCCCATTCCTGCGGCATGCCCGACATCATCGACGATCTGGTGTTCTCGCCCGGCGCCGGCGCCTCCGGCCGCGCCGCCCTGCTGGCCGGCGCGCCGATCCTGTGCGACTGCAAGATGGTGGCCGAGGGCATCACCCGCGCCCGGCTGCCCGCCGCCAACCCGATCCTCTGCCCGCTCTACGACCCGTCGGTGCCCGAGCTGGCCCGTTCGCTCGGCACCACCCGCTCCGCCGCCGCGCTCGAATTGTGGCGGCCGCATCTGGCCGGGGCGGTGGTGGCGATCGGCAATGCCCCGACCGCCCTGTTCCGCCTGCTCGAAATGCTTGACGCGGGCGCGCCCCATCCGGCGCTGATCCTCGGCATCCCGGTCGGCTATGTCGGTGCCGCCGAATCCAAGGACGCCCTGGCCGAAAACAGCCGGGGGGTGCCGTTCGTGATCGTGCGCGGCCGGCGCGGCGGCAGCGCGATGGTGGCGGCGGCGATCAACGCCCTGGCCTCGGAGCAGGAGTGAATGGCCGGCCGTCTGTTCGGCCTGGGCGTCGGCCCGGGCGACCCTGAACTGATCACCCTGAAGGCGCTGCGCCATCTGCGCGAAGCGCCGGTGGTGGCCTATTTCGCCGCCCGGAGCCGCAAGGGCAACGCCCTCACCACCGTCGAGGGCCATCTGCCGCCGTCGAAGGCGCTGCTGCCGCTGATCTATCCGGTCACCACCGAGAAGCTGCCGGCGCCGTTCTGCTACGAGACGGCGATGCGCGATTTCTACGACGACTCGGCGCGGGCGGTGGCGGCCGAGCTGGAAGCCGGCCGCGACGTCGCGGTGATCTGCGAGGGCGACCCGCTGTTCTTCGGCTCGTTCATGTATCTGCACGACCGCCTCGCCGAACGCTATGCCACCGAGGTGGTGCCCGGCGTCTGCTCGATGCTGGCCTGCGCCGCGGTGGCCGGCACCCCGCTGGTCTACCGCAACCAGACCCTGACCGTGCTGTCGGGGGTGCTGCCGGCCGAGGATCTGCGCCGCCAGCTCGCCGGGGCCGAGGCGGCGGTGGTGATGAAGCTCGGCACCAATTTCGCCAAGGTGCGCGGCGTGATCGCGGAACTCGGCCTGCTCGACCGCGCCCGCTATGTCGAGCGGGCGACGATGGCCGAGCAGCGCACCCTGCCGCTCGACGGGATCGACCCGGCCACGGTCCCCTATTTCGCGATGATCCTGGTGCCGGGACCGCGTTGGGAGGCATGATGGATTTCGACCCGCTGCTGGCGCCCGCCATCCTCTGCCTTGGTCCCGACGGTCAGGAAACCGCGCGACGGATCCGTTCCGGCTGTCCCGAGGCGGCGATCAGCGGCCTCGCCGGCCCGGTCGAAGGCGCCGAGATCCTGCATGACAGCGTCGAGGCGGCGCTGCGCGACCTTTACCGTCGTGACCAGCCGATCGTCGCCCTGTGCGCGGCGGCGACGGTGTTCCGCGCCCTCGGCCCGCTGCTGAAGCCCGACCAGCCCGAACCGCCGGTGCTGGCGGTGGCCGAGGACGGCGGCGCGGTGGTGCCGCTGCTCGGCCTGCGCCGGGGCGCCAACCGGCTGGCCCGCATCGTCGGCGCGGCGCTCGGCGTCACCCCGGCGATCACCCTGCCCGACTGCGATTCCTCCGCCCAGCGTCCGACCGGCACCGCCCGGCGCGGCCGCCTCGCCGTGGTCGGGCTCGGCCCCGGCTGCGGCGGGCTGATGGCTCCCGAGGCGCGCGAGGAACTGCGCCGCGCCCGCCACATCATCGGCTACGAGACCTATGTCCGCCTCGCCGGACCGTTCCGCGCCGACCAGATCATCCACGCCTCGGACAACCGGGTCGAGATGGACCGCGCCCGCCATGCCTTCACCCTGGCCGCCGCCGGCGAATCGGTGGTGGTGGTGTCGTCGGGCGATCCCGGCATCTTCGCAATGGCCACCGCCGTGCTGGAGGCGCTGCATCAGGCCGACGAACCCGGCTGGCACCGCGACGTCGAACTGGTGGTGGTGCCCGGCATCTCCGCCGCCCAGGTGGCGGCGGCCCGGGCCGGCGCGCCGATCGGCCATGATTTCTGCATCCTGTCGCTGTCGGACAATCTGAAGCCCTGGCCGGTGATTCTCGACCGGCTCGGCCACGCCGCCGCCGCCGATCTGGTGATCGCCCTCTACAACCCGATCTCGCGAGCCCGGCCGTGGCAGTTGGGCGAGGCGCTCGACCTGCTGCGCCGCCACCGCGCCCCGGAAACCCCGGTGGTGCTCGGCCGCGACGTCGGCCGCCCCGACGAGAAGGTGTGGACCGTCCGCCTCGACGCCCTGACCCCGGATCAGGTCGATATGCGCACGGTGGTGATCGTCGGTTCCTCCACCACCCAGGCCTTCCATCGCCCCGATGGCGGCGCCTGGGTCTACACCCCGCGCTGGTACGGCGAAACCGCCCAGGCGGCGAGCTGAAAAGACGCGGGCTCTGCCCGCGCCCAAGCTGACCGGCCTTTCCGTGCCCGACCATTAATGGGTTCCAAGGGCCTTGCGGCCCTTGGCGGGTGTGGGCAGAGCCCACGAAAGGCCGGCACCGGGGTCAGCGGGGACGGGCCTCGGTGCCGCTGCCGTCGTCGAACAGATTGAACAGCCGACGCAGGAAGCCCGGGGTCAGCGCCGACAGCGGATTGACCGTCACCGACGGGTCGTCGGCCGGCCCCTTCATCGTGTAGCGGAAGGCGATCACCCCGCCGCCCTCCTCGCCGCCGGTCACCAGCCAGCCCAGCAGCGGAATCTGGCCCAGCGCGCTGTTGAGCACGTAGGCCGGCACCACCGTTCCCTCGATGGCGAGGCGGGAGCGGTCGAGGTCGATCTGGCCCTTGGCGGTGATCCCCAGCGCCGGCCCCCAGGCGCGGGCGTCCTTCAGCTCCAGCAGACCGCCCTTCGACACGAACGGGGCCTCCAGCGCCGAAAAGCTGACCCCCTCGCCCCGCAGCAGGTCGAGCACCCCGGTCAGCGCCGCCACCGTCAGCAGCCGGGCCAGCGCCGGAGCGTTGCGCACCTGATAATCGGTCACCTTGAGCCGGCCGGTCAGGGGATGGCCGGGAACGGAATCGTCATAGGCCCCGCTGACGGTCAGCTCGCCGCCGACCAGATCGGGATAGAGATCGAAGGCGCGGGCCACCGCGCCGGCATCGTCGGAATGGACCGCGAGGCTGCGCCGCGAGGCGGCATCGCCGGCGATGGTGACCGACAGCTTGTGGCCGCCCTCCAGCCCGCCTTGCAGCGCGAGGCTGCGGAAATCCCCCCCCTCGCGCCGGACCGACAGGCTGGCGTCGCCGAGCGCCCCCATCTCCGACACCCACAGCCGCCGGGCATGGGCCGACAGCGTCAGCGGCGGACCGTGATCCTTGTCCTGGCCGTCCTCGCTCTTGTCGGCCAGCGCGGGGGCGAGGTCGAGGCTGGCGCCGCTGAAGCTGAAATCGAGCCCGCCGCCGGGCGGCAGCGTCAGCACCCCGCCGCCCTCGCTGCGCCCGACCGCCAGCCGGGTGAACTCGATCCGCCGCGCCGCGCCCTCGCCGTCGAACCCGACCGTGCCGCGCACGTCGAGCCCGGCCGACTGGACCGCGAAATGCGGCACGGCCGCCAGTTGGCGCCGCTCCAGCCGGACCTCGACCTCGGCGCTGCCGGGCTTGCCCTCCTCCTTGCTCCAGCCGAGCGGGGCCAGCGCCATCCGCGCCGGGGCAAGGTCGAGCCGGGCGGCGATCTCGCCCTTCCCCCCATCGCCCAGGCTGACGGTGACATCGGCCCCGACCGGCCCGGCCAGCAGCGGGGCGACGAACGGCGCGGCATCGAGCCCGAACCGCCGCCGCTGCTCCTCGCCCAGTTGGGCCGCCTTGATGTGATAGCGGCTGCGGAACGGCGCCCCCCTGGCGGCGAAATTCTCGCGCCAGGACAGGCTGGCCGGCACGCCCCCCAGCACCACCGAACCGACCGCGTCCAGCCCCTTGGCATCGACGGTCAGATCGAGCTGGCCGCCCTCGATGTCCTGCCCCAGCGCCACCTTGGGCAGCATCAGCCCCTTGACCGACGCCTCGGCATGGATGTCGAGGTCGTCGAGCCGCAGCGCCTGCAACAGCGGGAACTTGAAGCCGACCCGGGTGGTGGTGTCGCCGCCGACCCGGCCGGGATCGATCCCCAGCGCCTGGGCGTAGCGCAGCGGCGGGCTGTCGAGCAGCCGCAGCGCGGCGGCGAGCGGTCCGCCGAGATCAAGGGTGATCTCGGCGAACTGATCGACCTGATCAAGCCCGGTGAACAGCACCTCGCCCCCCCGCAGGCGCAGGCCGGGCGCCTCGCCCTCGCGCAGGACGATCCGCATGCTGTGGGCGTCGTAGGTGACCTCGGCCTTGACCCCGCGCGCCAGCGGCATCGGGTGCAGGTAATCGACGGTGACGCCATCGGCGCGGATGGTCCCGCCCAGCCGGGTCAGCGTCAGTCCGGCCGGATCGCCCCCGGGCGGCAGCCGGCCGGCCAGCGCCAGCGTCGCCTCGCGCGCCATCCCCTTCGACAGATTGGACACCACCCAGTCGCGGGCGTTCTGGGCCAGTCCCTGCGGCCACAATTCGCCCAGACGATCGACCGGCACGTCGCGCAGCGCGGCCTCGAGCCGCACCGCCCCACCGCCCAGCAGCCCCTCGACCGCGCCGCTGGCGGTCAGGGCGGGCCCGCCGAACTCGACCCGGAATTCACTGAGGTCGAGCCGGTCGCGCTCGCGCTGATAGGATCCCTTCACCACCGCCGCCGTCAGCGGCAGGGTGCCGGCCAGCGGCGCCGGCAGCACCAGCCGCCCTGCCCCGGCGGCGAGGTCGAGATCGAGCCGGTCGAGCCGGCCGTCGGCGGCCAGCCGCGCCCGCGCCGCGCCCGATACCGGCAGGTCGGCGGCGGCGAGCCCGGCCAGCGCCGGATCGAGCCCGGCCAGCCGGGCCGGCCGCAGCCCGGCCACCCGGGCGGCCAGACCCAGGCTGCCGTCGCCCTTGTGGTAATCGGCGTCGAGGGCGAGATCGACCCGGTCGGACTCGATCTCCAGTCGCAGGCGGCCGCTGGCGGTCAGGCCGGCCTCGACCCGGCGGAAGGTCAGGTCGGCTTCCGGCACCTGCCAGGAGCGGCCGAGGCCGCGATCCTCGATCGTCACCATCGCCCGGGTAATGGTGAAGGCGTTGAGGGTGCGGCCCGGCTTGGCCGGGTCGGGCTCGCCCAGCAGCGCATCGCGGATCAGGTCGCCCACCGCGCCGGAAGCCGGAGTCGGTTCCGCCCCGCCGCCATTGATGCCGAGCCGCACCCGCCCGCCCGCCTCGCGCACCAGCGCCAGCCGCACCCCGGTCAGGCTGATGGTGTCGGGCGCGATCCGCCCGGCCAGCAGGGCGCGGAAATTGAGGCTGAACGAGACGTCGGGCACGGTCAGGATCGGCTGGTCGCCGTCTGGGCCATAGGCGGCAAGGTCGAAGGCGTGGAAATCGAGCAGCCGGGCCCCCTCGCCCGCCGTCAGCACGGTGCGGCCCAGGGTGACCCGCAGCCCGGAACGCTCGTCGGACAGCGCCCGCTCGATCATCGGCGTCAGCGCGTCGAGTCCGATCGGCTCCCGCTCGAGCCGCCATGCCAGCAGCGGCACCGCCACCACCAGCAGCAGCAGCGAGCCCCACAGCACCCGGAACAATACCCCGACGGCATCATGCACCAAAAGCCCGGCCCTTTCCGTTCTGTCCCGATCCCGCCGCGCCCCGCCCCGCCCGGGGCGGTAGGGCTTGACCCCCCGGTCCGCATTTCGCAGTGTGAAGCAACCATAGCGTCGGGAGGGACACAAGGTGGGTTTTCCGGTCGTCAGCGCTTTGCTGCCACGTGTGGCAGATCCGTTCCGTCTGTCGCTGGGCCGCGACCGCTGGCGTCAGGCGGTGTCGCTGTTCGGCGAATCCGCCCAGGGGCTGACCGAGCTGCCCGACCATCCCCTCTATGGCCGGCTGCTCGACGGGGTGTTCGCCAACAGTCCGTTCCTGACCCGCTGCCTCGAGGCCGAGCCGCCTTATGTCGCCTGGCTGCTCGAGGTCGGCCCCGACGAGGCCTTCGCCGACCTGCTGGAGCAGTTGCAGGCCGAGATCGGCACCTGCGACGACCCGGCCGCGCTGATGAAGCCGCTGCGGGTCGGCAAGCGCTTCGTCGCCCTGCTGACCGCGCTGGCCGACCTGTCCGGGGCCTGGACGCTGGAGCAGGTGACCGGCGCCCTGTCGCGCTATGCCGACACCGCGATCGCCCTGACCCTCGACACCCTGCTGCGCCGCGCCGCCCTCAAGGGCGACATCGTGCTGCCGGCGGGCGAGTCGCCCGGCCGCGCCTCCGGCATCGTCGTGCTGGGGATGGGCAAGCTCGGCGCCCACGAACTGAACTATTCGAGCGACATCGACCTGATCGTGTTCTATGACCACGAAAAGATCGAGTATCGCGGCACCAAGAGCGTGCCGGAATTCATGGTGGCGCTGACCCGCGACCTGTGCCGGGTGCTGGAAAGCCATTCCGGCGACGGCTACGTCTTCCGCACCGACCTGCGCCTGCGCCCCGATCCCGGCTCGACCCCGGCGGCGGTGTCGATCATCGCCGCCGAGACCTATTACGAGAGCTTCGGCCAGAACTGGGAACGGGCGGCGATGATCAAGGCCCGGCAGGTGGCGGGCGACCCCGACACCGGAAGCGCCTTCCTCAAGTTCCTGCGCCCGTTCATCTGGCGCAAGTCGCTCGATTTCGCCGCCATCGCCGACATCCATTCGATCAAGCGCCAGATCAACGCCCACAAGGGCGGCCGCACCATCGCCGTCGCCGGCCACAACATCAAGCTGGGGCGCGGCGGCATCCGCGAAATCGAGTTCTTCGCCCAGACCCAGCAGCTGATCTGGGGCGGCCGCCAGCCGGAACTGCGCGAATCCGGCACCGTCGCCGCCCTGGCCGCCCTGGCCCGCGCCGGCCATGTCGCGCCGGCGGTGGCCGAAACCCTGACCGAAGCCTATCGCGAGCTGCGGCGGATCGAACACCGCCTCCAGATGATCGAGGACAAGCAGACCCAGACCCTGCCGAACGATCCCGAGCGGCTGGCCCAGCTCGCCGCCTTTCTCGGCCATCCCGACGTCGACTCGTTCAGCGCCGCGCTGCTCGCCACCCTCCACACCGTCGAGACCCATTACGCCGCCTTGTTCGAGGACGCCCCGGCCTTGGCCCCGCGCGGCGATCTGGTGTTCACCGGTGGCGAGGACGATCCCGAGACCCTCCACACCCTGGGCGAGATGGGCTTCGCCCATCCGGCGGTGCTGTGCGAGACGATTCGCGGCTGGCATCACGGCCGGGTGCGTGCCACCCGCTCGACCCGGGCGCGCGAATTGCTGACCGAGCTGACGCCGACCCTGCTCGCCGCGCTGGCCGACACCGCCGCCCCGGATCAGGCCTTCCTGCGCTTCGACGAGTTCCTGCGCGGGCTGCCGGCCGGGGTGGCGTTGTTCTCGCTGTTCCACGCCAACCCGACCCTGCTCGATCTGGTGGCGGAGATCATGGGCGACGCCCCGCTGCTGGCCGCCCATCTCGCCCGCCATCCGGTGCTGCTCGACGCGGTGCTCCAGGCCGGCTTCTTCGCCCCGCCGCCCGGCCGCGACGCCCTCGCCGCCGAACTGGACCGCGCCCTCGACCGCGCCGACGATTTCCAGCAATTGCTCGATCTCGCCCGCCGCTGGACCAACGACCGCAAGTTCCAGATCGGGGTGCTGACCCTGCGCGGGGTGATCGGCCCGGCCGAAGCCAGCCGCGCCCTGTCCGATCTGGCCGAGGCGGTGCTGGCGACCCTCGCCCCCCGGGTCGAGGCCGAGTTCGCCCAGGCCCACGGCACGGTGCCGGGCGGGGCCTGGGTGCTGCTGGCGATGGGCAAGGCCGGCGGGCGCGAGATGTCGGCCACCTCGGATCTCGACCTGATCCTGGTCTATGACGCCCCCGAGGACGCCGAGCAATCCGACGGCGCCAAGGCGCTGGCGGTACCGGTGTGGTTCGCCCGCTTCACCCAGCGCCTGATCAACGCGCTGTCGGCCAAGACCGGCGAGGGCATCCTCTACGAGGTCGATATGCGGCTCCGGCCGTCCGGCCATTCCGGCCCGGTCGCCTCCAGCCTGGAGGCGTTCCGCCGCTATCAGGCCGAGGCGGCCTGGACCTGGGAGCACATGGCGCTGACCCGGGCCCGGGTGGTGGCGGGCGACCCCGGCTTGACCGCCCGGGTCGAGGCGGTGCGGCGCGACACCCTGACCCGGCGGCGCGATCCGGTCGCCTTGCTGCGCGACGTGGCAACGATGCGCGACAAGATCGCCCAGACGCACAAGCCGGCCAGCGGCTGGGACGTCAAATACCGCCCGGGCGGGCTGGTCGACATCGAGTTCATCGCCCAGACCCTCCAGCTCGCCCACGCCGCCGACCATCCCGCCATCCTCGCCGCCAACACCGCCGAGGCGCTGAGCCGGGCCCGCTCCGCCGGATTGCTCGATGACGGCGACGCCCAGACCCTCGATGAGGCGCTGGCGCTGTGGGGAGCGGTGCAGACCGTGCTGCGCCAGACCCTGCCGGCCGGCTTCGACGAAAGCAACGCCCCGCCCGGCCTCAAGAGCCTGCTGGTCAGCGCCGCCGGGGTCGGCGACTTCAAGAGTCTGGTCGATCGGATGGAGGAATGCGCCGACGCCGCCCGGGCGGTGTTCGAGCGGCTGATCGTCGCACCGGCCGGGCAAACGCTTCCCCCCACCTCCGAGGAGACCGCGCCATGACCCTGGAGCCCGGCCAGCCCGCGCCCGATTTCACCCTCGACAGCGAGAACGGACCGCTCCGCCTCGCCGATTTCGCCGGCCGGACGCTGGTGCTGTATTTCTATCCCAAGGACAACACCTCGGGCTGCTCGGCCGAGGCCGCCGCCTTCCGCGATGCCTATCCCGCCTTTCGGCAGGCCGGGATCGAGGTGGTGGGCGTGTCGCGGGATTCGGTCGCCAGCCATGCCAAGTTCCGCGCCAAGCTCGATCTCCCCTTCCCGCTCGGCGCCGACAGTGACGGCGCCGTCACCGAGGCCTACGGGGTATGGGTCGAGAAGAGCATGTACGGGCGCAAATATTTCGGCATCGAGCGCGCCACCTTCCTGATCGGCGGCGACGGGACGATCCGCGCCGTCTGGCGCAAGGTCAAGGTGCCCGGCCATGTCGCCGCCGTGCTGAAGGAAGCGACCCGGTAGAGCCGGATCCGCCGCGTCCCCGCCCGGGGACGCGGCAACACGACGAGGAACCAGCGCCGATGGTGCGAGCGGTATGGAAAGCATCCTACGAGATCGGTCATCCCCGGATCGACGGGGAACACCGGATCTTTCTCGACCTGATTCTCCAGATCGAGCGTGACCTGACCGAGGGGCGGCCGTTCGAACGGGTGCAGCGTCACCTGATCGAGCTGTACAAATACGCCGATTTTCATTTCTTCAGCGAAGAGAGCCTGATGGTCGAGGTCGATTACCCCGACCTGATCCCCCACCGCCGCACCCACCAATTGCTGCTGGAGGACCTCGCCAGCTATACCCGCTCGCTGTCGGTCGCCAGCCTGCGCGACCGTGATCTGGTCGGGTTCCTGATCGAATGGTTCGCCTTCCACACCGCCGGCGACGACCTCCGCCTCGCCAGCTATGTGCGCCAGGAACGGACGTCCTCGTGAACCGGGGAGGGCTTGCCGGCCGACCGGGCAATCGGCTACACCGCCCGGGTCAGGACCCGCAACAGGAACCATTCCGTGCCCACTGATTTCTACCGCAGCTATGCCAGCCACAAGCGCTACCGCTGCCCGACCATCGGCCGCAAGGAGCTTCGCCGCTTCGATCGCGAGATCTGGCGGCCCGCCGGCTGCGACAGCGGGATGGCCTTCCTCGAACTCGGCTGCGGCACCGGGGCGTTTCTCGCCTATCTCGCCGCCAAGGGGGTCCACCGCCGGGTCGGCATCGACCAGGATCCCGCCCTGGCCGAGGTGTTGCCCGCGGCGGTGCGGGACGATTTCCGCTGCGGCGACGCGCTGGCGCTGCTGGGCGATCCCGACCTCGGCAGTTTCGACCGCATCGTCCTGCTCGACGTGCTGGAACATTTCTCCCCCACCGCCGGGTGCGCGCTGCTGCGGGCGGCGCGGGACAGACTGGCCCCGGGCGGCAGAGTGGTGATCAAGGTGCCCAATGCCGGCTGTCCGTGGGGGCTCGGCTATCAGTTCGGCGACCTGACCCACCGCACCGCCTTCGCCCCGATCGCCCTGCGCCAGCTGGCCGACGCCGCCGGCTTCGACGCCGAGGTGCGGCCGCAACGCCAGGGCTCGCCCCGCCGCCGGCTGACCGACGCCCTGCTGCACCGTTTCCTGTCCTGGGCGCTGCTGACCCCGCCCGAGATCTGGACCGCCAATTTCTACGCCTTCCTGACCCCCCGCCCGGAGGAACCCCGGCGATGAACCCTGTCCGTCGGCTGAGCCCGGCCGCGCTGCTGGCGCTGCCGCTGGCGCTGGTCGCCACCCTGTTCGCGATGCGCGCCGCCAGTGGCCCGCTGTGGCAGGTGTTCAATCTCGATCCGGATTATTATTACCTGCTGAACGGGCTGCGCCTGATCGAGGGGCTGGCGCCCACCGACGTCAGCCATCCCGGCACCCCGATCCAGGTCTTCGTCGCCCTGGTGCTGCGGCTGTCGGACCCGTTGGCCCCCGCCGCCGATCTGGTCGCGGCGGTGCTGGCCGATCCCGAGGGCGCGCTGGCCCGGGTCACCGGGCTGCTCTATCCGCTGCTCGGGCTGGCGCTGGCCGGGCTGGGCTGGGCGGTGTGGCGGGCCAGCGGCAGCCTCGCCGCCGCGCTGCTGACCCAGGCGGCGCCGCTGCTGTCAATGATCATCCCCAAATTCGCCCTGCACCCCAAGCCCGAGGCGTTCCTGATCCTGGCCTGGGCGCTGGTGATCGCGGCGGTCCTGCCGCTGCTGCGGCCCGAGGCGGCCCGGCGCGACGGCCCGGCGGCCCGGCTCGGCCTCGCCGTCGGCTTCGCCATCGCCTGCAAGCTCCAGGCGCTGACCTTCGGCCTGATCCCGCTGTTCCTGCTCGACCGCCGCCGGCTGGCGGTGCTGGGGCTGGCGAGTGTCGGCGGCTTCCTGCTCTGCACCCTGCCGGCCTGGCCCTCGGCCGGGATCTGGGTCGACTGGGTCGGGCGGATGGTGCTGCACAGCGGCGCCTATGGCGATGGCGCGGCGACGGTGATCGACCCCGCCCGCTATCCCCGCGCCGTGCTGGCCCTGTTCGGCTCGAAGCTGATCTTCACCCTGACCCTGGTCGCCTCGCTGGCGGTACTGGCGGCGGCGCTGCGGCACCGGCGGTTCGACCCGTCGGCGCGGCTGCTGGCCGGGCTGGCGCTGGCCCAGATCGCCACCGTGCTGCTGGTGGCCAAGCAGCCGGCGGCCCATTATCTCGAACCGGCGCTGCTGCTGACCGGTCCGGCGCTGGCGCTGCTGCATCTGCGCTCAGCCGCCGCCGCCCCGGCCGCCGCCCACCGCTGGGGCTGGGCCGCGCTGGGGCTGGCGCTGGTGGGGCTCACCCTGCCGGCGGTGACGCGCCAGACCAACGAGCTGGCCGGCTGGACCCGCGCCACCCAGGCGTTCGACATGGGCCGCTTCGCCGGCTGCGCCCGGATCGATTACGATTCCGCCTCGTCGCCCTCCTACGCCCTGCTGCGCGGCGACCTCAACGCCCAGGGACGCTATTCGGCGCAACTGGAGGCGATCATGCCCCCCGACACCTACGCCTGGTTCATCAACGACCATACTTGGTGGAAGCGCGGGCTGATGCGCTGGGGCCACCGGCTCGACCCGGCCACCGCCTTCGCCGGCTATCGCTGTCTGGTGCTGCGCGGCAGCCAGCCGCACCTCGCGTTGCCGACCGCGCTGCGCGAGATTCCCGGCTTTCGCCTCGACGATCGCTGCGAGGTGGGGGAGGAAACCATCTTCACCATGGGGATCACCTGCGCCGGAACCGCGCCGGAGCAACCGCCGACGCTTGCAAAATGACACGGCTCGGCTAGCCTCGGGCGAGATCGTTCCCGCCAGCCCGTCAGCAGGAGGCACCATGCCGGCCCGGATCCTCACCATCGCCCAGCAGAAGGGCGGCGCCGGAAAGACCACCCTCGCCGCCCAACTGGCGGTGGCCTGGGCCCGCGCCGGACGCCGGGTCGGGCTGCTCGACATCGATCCGCAGGGCTCGCTGGCGGCGTGGTTCGCGCTGCGGCGGCAGGCGCTCGGCGAGGAGGACGGCCTCGCCTTCGTCCAGGCTGCCGGCTGGCGGCTCGGCACCGAACTCGACCGGCTGCGCGCCGACCGCGATCTGGTGCTGATCGACAGCCCGCCCCATGCCGAAACCGAGGTGCGGATCGCGGTGCGCGCCGCCGACCTGATCCTGGTGCCGGTTCAGCCCTCGCCGATGGATCTGTGGGCGACCGCGCCGACGCTGGAGATCGCCCGGCGGGAGAAGAGCCCCGCCCTGGTCCTGCTCAACCGCGCCCCGGCCCGGGGCAGGCTGGTGGAACGGATCCGCGCCGAACTGGTGGCCCAGGGGGTGACGCTGGCCGAGACCGGCCTCGGCAACCGCATCGCCTTCGCCGGCGCGATGCTGGAGGGGCGCGGCGTCAGTGAAACCGAGCCGCGCGGCACCGCCGCCGCCGAGATCGCCGCCCTCGCCGCCGAGCTGGCGGCGAGGCTGGGCCTGCCGGAATCCTGACCGGCCGATCCGGGCGACGGCCGCCCGGTCAGGGCTTGTCGGGAGCCGGCGCGGCCGCCGGGGCGGCCGCCCGACAGGGTGCGGGCGCGGGCGCGGCCGGTTCGGCCGGAGCCGGAGCCGGAGCCGCCGCCGCCGCCGCCGCCGCCGGGGCGGGTTCCTCGGCCGGAGCCGCCGCGCTGGCCGGCAGGGTCTTCTCGACGCTGCTGACGCGGTGGTCGATCGACTCGACCCGGCTGACCAGGGCATCGACATCGGCGAAGCGGCGGTCGGCCTCGCCCTTCAGCTGCTTGATCTGCTCGATCTCGGCGCGCAAGGATTGCTGGCCGGCCAGCGACAGGCCATAGACCACCCCCCCGACCACCAGCGACACCACCACGGGAACGGCAAAACGGCGGAAATCCATCATCATCCTCCCCAGACGATCCCCGACTTAACAAAACAGTCACGTCAGGCCTTGCCCAGACCGTTCGGACCGGGCTCATGGTATCATGGACGGCGTTTCCGGCAAGAGATCACCGCCGGGATAATTTCCCGTCCGGCTAATGGTCCGTTAAAACTTTCTTGCCATCCTTTTCAGGTTCTTGGCTTCAGCCTGAAAAAACGCCCATGAACGCGCCGCCGCCGAGCAGAACTTTTTCCGACCGACGCCGCGCCGCCCGCCGCCGCGCCCGGCTCAAACGCTATGCCCTGGCCGGGGGACTGGCGGCAACCCTGCTGGCCGCGGCGACGGTGTGGCTGCTGATCCGCGCCGATCATGGCGTCCCTTCCGCCGCCGGCGCCGAACAGTTTCTCGACCACATGGTGGCGGCCGCGGGCGGGGTGGCCCCGCCGCCCAGCCCCGGCGGGCCGGTGTTCCATGTCGAACGCAAATCGAACGGCCAGATCGTGGTCACCGCCGAGAGGGTGCCGCCCGGCCCCTGCGTCTCCGCCGGCTGGAAACTGGTCCGGCGCGGGATGCTGAGCATCAACGGCATCACCCCGACCCGGGTATCGGCGGCCCGGCTGGCCGACCTGTGCAACCAGTCGGACAGCGCCACCGTGGTGTGGATCCCCCGTCCCCCCGAATGAGAAAGGCCGGGGGACCGCCTCAGGCCGCCGTCTGGATCCGGGTGACGAAGCGGCTCATCTCGTCCTTCAGCACCTGGGCCTGCTCGTCGAGTTCGCGCGAGGCCGACAGCACCTGATTGGCGGACTGGCCGCTCGAGGTCACCACCTGACTGACGGTCTGCATGGTGTCGGCAACGTGCTGGGTGCCGGTGGCGGCCTCGTGGGTGTTGCGGGTGATCTCGCGGATCGCCGCGCTCTGCTGCTCGATCGCGGCGGCGACGGCGGTGGCGTTCTCGTTGATGGTGGCGATGGTGCCGTCGATGCCGTGGATCGCGGCGACCGCCTCCTGGGTGGCGTTCTGGATCTCCTGGACCTGGGCGGCGATCCCCTCGGTGGCGGTGGAGGACTGGCGGGCGAGATCCTTGACCTCGGCGGCGACGACGGCGAAACCCTTGCCGACCTCGCCGGCCCGCGCCGCCTCGATGGTGGCGTTGAGCGCCAGCAGGTTGGTCTGGTTGGCCACCGCCTTGATCAGGTTGACGATGTCGCCGATCCGCTGCGCCGCCTCGTCAAGCACCTGGACCTTGGCGCGGGTGCGCTCGGCCTCGGCGGCGGCCTGCTGGGCGATCGCCGAGGATTCCTGGATGCGCCGGCTGATCTCGGACACCGAGGCCGACATCTGCTCGGCGGCGCTGGCGACGGTCTGGACGTTGCTGGAGGCCTGATTGATCGCGGCGGCGACGTTGGAGACCTCGGAATTGGCGCTGGCGGCGGTGTCGGCCATCGCCTGGGCCGAGGATTGCATGTTGGCGGCGGCGCGGCTGACCGAACCGATCACGCTGCCGACGCTGGTTTCCAGCGCCGAGGCCACCCGTTGCAGATCCTGCTTCTTCTCGTCGGCGGCGCGCTGCTCGGCGGCATGGCGCGCCCCTTCCATCCGGCGGTTCTCGACCGCCTGCTCCTTGAACACCAGCACGGCGCGGGCCATCGCCCCCACCTCGTCGCCGCGATGGCCGTCCTCGATGCCGATGTCGATCTGGCCGTCGGCCAGCGCGCTCATCGTCCGGGTCAGGCGCAGGATCGGGCGGGTGATCTGACGCGAGATCACCAGGGTGACGATCAGGGTCAGCACCGAGACCAGCCCGACGACCGCCACGGTGCGCTGCCAGCCGGTTTCATTGTCGGCGCGGATCTGCTCGACCACCCGGACCCGCTCGGCCTGGAGGTCGCGGGCCCAGGCCTCCAGTTCGGCGCGCAGGGCGCGGAACTGGGTGTCGGCCTCGCCCATCATGATCACCCCGTAGGAGGCCTCGCCGCTGCCGATGTCGACCGCCTGCTGGGCCGCGTCGCGATAGGTCTGGAACAGTTTGGCCATCTGCTGCTGGCGCGGGCCGGACCCGGCCGGGAAGGCGGCGGCGATCTTGCCGTTCAGGGCGGCCATCTCGGCGTTGATCTCCGCGATGGTCTTGGCCTGCTTGGACGGGTCCGACTCGTTGATCGCCGCCGACATCAGCCCGAACAGATGGGAATGATAGACCGCGACCGCGTCCTTGATGTCGAGGCTGCGCTCGGTCTGGGTGAACACCACGTCGTTGAGACGGGCGACCGCCGCGTTCTGCTGGCGGGCATTGCCCACCACCAGTCCGGCGAGCACCACCAGGGCGAGGATGCCCACCGCTGGAGCGATGACGACTTTCTGAAAAAGAGGAAGATCGCAGAAAGCTTTCATCTCGGGGGCATCCCTTTACCGGTCGTAATGAAGTCAAAAATAACCAAAGACGCCCATTACTGGACGTAATAACCCGAGCCGCACACAAACTTGTCGGCGACCTTTTCGACATAAACCTTTTTGGTCACGACCTTGCGGGTGGTGGGGTTCGGCCATTTGTACTCGACCCAGCCCTTGCCCTCGGTCTTGGCCTTGTCGACCACCGCGACGTTGACCAGCACGCCGTCGGGATCCTTGAAGCCCAGCACGTTCTTGCCGATCAGGGCGGGATTGCCGCCATGGGCGACATTGATGCCCTCGAGCGAATGGCAGAAGCCGTACAGCTCGCCCTTCACCCACGGCCCCTTGAGGTCGCTGAAATCGGCGAAGGCCTTGTCGGTGCCGACCTCGGTCACGTGGGCCTGCATCTTGCCGACGAAGGCCACCACGTCTTCCGCCGTCGGCTGGGCGACCTGGGCGAACAGCGGCGGAACGGACAGAGCCAGCATGGCCGCCGTCAGCGTCAGGGTACGAATAGTCCGTTTCATCCAGCGATCTCCGGTTAATCCAAGTGTGACATCGGGTGGAAACACCCCTCCCGACAGGTCAACGCCAGGATGCGTGCCACGGGAAGTGGAGGGATGTTGTGATGTCACAGGCGAAAGATAGCACAAAACGGGGACGAGGTTAACAATGATTCCGCCGCCACAACGAGGGCATGGCCCCCGTTTTTAAATAAATTTTTAACAATGGAACTACAGCGTCAACAGAGCAGGGGTTTTCACAAACCTTTTCATTTTTGCGTCTGCTTTGCGAATGGACGAAAAACAGCGCGACCTTCCTCCACGATCGATCGTGGCCGCCGGAGGCCATGATCGTGATACAGGTGCTGATGCCGCCACCGTTCGCGACAAAAAACAGCTTGCGTTTTCAACGGGCCGCATCCGACCCGCCCGTGGCCGTGGGACGCGCGCCGCGACCGGGTGGACTTTTCGGCCCGCCGGATCCTATAACCGGACCATGAGTGATTCCGCCCCCCTGCCCTTCCGCAAGATGCACGGCCTCGGCAACGATTTCATCGTGCTGGACGGCCGGACCGACCCGCGTGCCCTGGCCCTCGACCCGGCCCGGGTGCGCGCCCTGGCCGATCGCCGCGCCGGCATCGGCTGCGACCAGCTGATCGTGATCGCCCCGCCGCGCGACCCCGCCGCCGCCGCGCTGATGCGGATCTTCAACGCCGACGGTTCCGAGGTCGCCGCCTGCGGCAACGCCACCCGCTGCGTCGCCTGGCTGCTGATGGAGCAGAACCACGCCCCCCGGGTGACGATCGAAACGGCCGCCGGCCTGCTGCGGGCCGAAGCGCGCGGCGGCGAGCGGGTGGCGGTGGACATGGGGCCGGCCCGGCTGGGCTGGGACGAGATCCCGCTGGCCCGGCCGCTCGACACCCTGCACCTGCCGCTCGCCGCCGGGCCGCTGGCCGATCCGGTCGCGGTGGGGATGGGCAACCCGCACGCGGTGTTCTTCGTCGCCGACGCCGAGGCCATCGATCTGGCCGCGCTGGGGCCGGGGCTGGAGTACGACCCGCTGTTCCCGGCCCGCTGCAACATCGAGGTGGCGCAGATCCTGCCCGCCGCCGCGCCCGAATGCGGCCGGATCCGGATGCGGGTGTGGGAACGCGGCGCCGGGATCACCCCGGCCTGCGGCACCGGCGCCTGCGCCACCCTGGTGGCGGCGGCGCGGCGTGGCCTGACCCCGCGCCGGGCCGAACTGATCCTCGATGGCGGCAGCCTGGAGATCGCCTGGGGCGAGGACGGCCACGTCCTGATGACCGGCCCGGTGGCGACCAGCTTCACCGGCGCGGCGGCGCCCGCTTTGCTGTCGGCATGAGCGCCCCCAAGCCGACGATCCTGACCTTCGGCTGCCGGCTCAACAGCTTCGAATCCGAAGTGATGCGCGAGCATGCGGCGGCGGCGGCCAGCGGGGTCGAGACCATCATCGTCAACACCTGCGCCGTCACCGCCGAGGCCGAGCGGCAGGTCCGCCAGGCGATCCGCAAGGCGCGGCGCGACCATCCCGACGCCCGCATCGTCGTCACCGGCTGCGCCGCCCAGGCCCATCCCGAGGTCTATGCGGCGATGCCCGAGATCGACCAGATCCTCGGCAATGCCGAAAAGCTGCGGCCAGAGATCTTCGCCACCCCGCCGGCCGAGCGGATCGTGGTCGGCGACATCATGCAGCTGCGCGAGGTCGCCTCGCATCTGCTGTCCGGCTTCGAGGGCCGGGCCCGCGCCTTCGTCGAGGTGCAGCAGGGCTGCGATCACCGCTGCACCTTCTGCATCATTCCGTTCGGGCGCGGCCCCAACCGCTCGGTGCCGCCCGAGCGGGTGATCGCCCAGGCGCGCGAACTGGTCGCCGCCGGCCTGCCCGAACTGGTGCTGACCGGGGTGGACGTCACCGCCTATGGCGCCGACCGCCCCGACCACCCCGGCCTCGGCGCGCTGGTGCGCCGGCTGCTGACCGAACTGCCCGAGTTGACCCGGCTGCGGCTGTCCTCGCTCGACCCGGTCGAGGTCGATGACGAACTGATCGCCTGCTTCGCCGAGGAGCCGCGCCTCGCTCCCCACGCCCATCTGTCGATCCAGGCCGGCGACGATGCGGTGCTGAAACGGATGGCGCGGCGCCACCGCCGCGCCGACGTGCTGCGCCTCGCCGCCCGGCTGCGCGCCGCCCGGCCCGATCTGGTGCTGGGGGCCGACCTGATCGCCGGCTTCCCCGGCGAGGACGACGAAATGGCCCGGCGCTCGCTCGATCTGGTCGAGGAGATCGGACTGACCCACCTGCACGTCTTCCCGTTCTCGCCCCGCCCCGGCACCCCGGCGGCCGGCTTCCCCCGCCTGCCCGGCCCGGTGGTCAAGGCCCGCGCCGCCCGCCTGCGCGCGGCGGGCGAGGCGGCGATGGCGACGCTGCTGGCCTCACGGGTCGGCCAGACCGCCACGGTGGTGATCGAACGCGACGGCAAGGGGCATTGTGAGTATTATCTGCCGGTTAAAATGGGGGGGGACCCCGCCGCGCCGGGCAGCGTGACGCGGGCGCGGATCATCGCAGTGGAGGACGGCGTGTTGTGCGCCGAAGAGGAACGATGAGCAACGCATGGATTCCGGCGGCGGGGGGCCGCCATCTCGCCGCTTCGGCCGCCGCCGTTCTGACGCTGGCGGCGCCGGCCCTGGCCCACGCCGACCCCGGCGCCGCCCTGCTGGCCGATCTCGCCACCCTGACCCAGCCGGGCCGGCTCGACCCGCTGTCGCTGTCGGTCGGCATCGTCCTGGCCGGCCTGCCGCTGCTGCTGCTGCTGGTGGCGACCCGGCGGATGCTCGGCACCGCGCTCCAGGCGCTGTCGCGCCAGGACG
Source organism: Phaeospirillum tilakii (assembly GCF_042683125.1). Lineage (NCBI taxonomy): Bacteria > Pseudomonadati > Pseudomonadota > Alphaproteobacteria > Rhodospirillales > Rhodospirillaceae > Phaeospirillum > Phaeospirillum tilakii. Next base: position 20,184 of record NZ_JBHUIY010000015.1, on the reverse strand, counting down.
AGGCGGGCGAACGGCTGCTGCGCGGCCTGCTGGCCGAACCGGACGCCTTCCACGCCTGGGTGGGCGAGCGCGAACTGCGCCCGGCCCGCCTGACCGCGCTGCTCGGACTCGATGACGAAGCCCTGCCGCCCGGCTTCGCCGCGGTGCTGGGCCGGCTGACCCCGCAGGATTCAGCCCGGCTCGACCTCGCCGTGCGCCATCTGCGCGGCGACGGGCTCGGCTTCGAGATGGAGGTCGCGCTGCGCCAGCCCGGCCGCCGCCTCCATGTCAGCGGCCTGCGCGCCCCGCGCGGCGAGGGCCGCGAACGGATCGACCTGCTGCTGCTGCGCGATCTGGCCCCCGCCGCCGTCACCGCCCGCGCCGCCGCCCCCGACCTCGACACCCTGCTCGGCGCCCCGGCGCCCGCCGCCGCCCCGGCCGGGGACGAGGGCTGGTTCGGCCGGATGCGGGCCGGCCTGTCGAAATCCTCGTCGCGCCTGACCCAGGGGCTGGCCGACCTGTTCACCAAGCGCAAGCTCGACGACGAGGCGCTGGAAGACCTGCAGGATCTGCTGATTACCGCCGATCTCGGCGTCGGCACCGTCGCCCGCGTCACCGAGCATCTCAGCAAGACCCGGCTCGACCAGGACATCACCGCCGAGGAAATCAAGACGATCCTGGCCGACCAGATCACCGCGATCCTCGAACCGGTCGCCCGGCCGCTGGAAATCGACCCGACCCGCAAGCCGCATGTGGTGCTGGTGGTCGGCGTCAACGGCGCCGGCAAGACCACCACGATCGGCAAACTGGCAACCCAGTACAAACAGGCCGGTCTTGCGGTCAGCCTCGCCGCCGGCGACACCTTCCGCGCCGCCGCGGTCGAACAGCTCAAGGTGTGGGGCGAGCGCACCGGCTGCCCGGTGATCGCCCGCGACACCGGCGCCGATGCCGCCGCTCTCGCCTTCGACGCGGTCACTCAGGCCGGCAAGCAGGGCGACGACCTGCTGTTCATCGACACCGCCGGCCGGCTCCAGAACAAGAGCGACCTGATGGCCGAGTTGGCCAAGCTGGTGCGCTCGATCAAGAAAGTGGACGAAACCGCGCCGCATTCGGTGCTGCTGGTGCTCGACGCCACCGTCGGCCAGAATGCCCATTCCCAGGTCGAGACCTTCCGCGATATGGTCGCCGTCACCGGGCTGGTGCTGACCAAGCTCGACGGCACCGCCCGGGGCGGCGTGCTGGTCGCCCTGGCCGAGAAATTCGGCCTGCCGGTCCACGCCATCGGCGTCGGCGAACAGGCCGCCGACCTCCGCCCGTTCGATCCCCGCGCCTTCGCCCAGTCGCTGGTCGGGATGGAAACAAAATAGCGGGCTGCCGCCCGCGCGCCTTGCGCGCGATACCACCAAGCTACGCGGGCTGCCGCCCGCACCCGCTTGGGGCGAGGCCCCAAACCCCCTTTGTTTTTGAAAATCAAGGGGGTCCGGGGCATCGCCCCGGGCGGGGTGCGGGGCGGCAGCCCCGCCGTTCTACGCCGCCGCGCGGAAGATGCCTTCGATCTCCTGCTGATTGGCCTGCCGGGGATTGGTCAGGCCACAGGCGTCCTTGAGGGCGTTGCTGGCGAGGATCGGCACGTCCTGATCCCGCACCCCCAGTTCGGTCAGCCCGGCCGGAATGCCGATGTCGGCCGACAGGCGGCGGATCGCGGCGATCGCCGCGTCGGCCCCCTGGCGGTCGCTGAGGCCGACCGTCTCGACCCCCATCGCGTGGGCGACATCCTTCAGCCGCGAGGCCGCGACCTCGGCGTTGAAGGCCTCGACATGGGGCAGCAGCACCGCGTTGCAGACGCCGTGCGGCAGGTCGTAGAACCCGCCCAGCTGGTGGGCCATGGCGTGGACATAGCCGAGCGAGGCGTTGTTGAAGGCCATCCCGGCGAGGAAGCCGGCATAGGCCATCGCCTCGCGCGCGGCGAGGTTGTTGCCCTCGGCCACAGCGGTGCGCAGGTTGGAGGCGATGATCGCCACCGCCTTGAGGGCGCAGGCGTCGGTGATCGGGGTGGCGGCGACCGAGACATAGGCTTCGACCGCATGGGTCAGCGCGTCCATCCCGGTGGCGGCGGTCAGCAGCTTCGGCTTGCCCAGCATCAGTTCCGGGTCGTTGACCGACAGCAGCGGGGTGACGTGGCGATCGACGATCGCCATCTTCACCTGGCGGGCCTCGTCGGTGATGATGCAGAAGCGGGTCATCTCGCTGGCGGTGCCGGCGGTGGTGTTGATCGCGATCAGCGGCAGCTGCGCCCGGGCCGAGCGGTCCACCCCCTCGTAATCGCGGATGCTGCCGCCGTTGGTGGCGGTCAGGGCGATCCCCTTGGCACAATCATGCGACGAGCCGCCGCCGAGCGAGATCACGCAATCGCACTGCTCGGCCTGGAGCAGGGCCAGCCCGGTCTCGACATTGGCGACGGTGGGGTTGGGCTGGGCGCCGGAGAAGATCGCGCTGGCGATGTTCTCGCGCCGCAGCAGGCCGGCGACGCGGTCGGCGAGGCCGAGCCCGTGCAGCACCGGGTCGGTGACGATCAAGGCGCGGGTGAAGCGGTGGCGGGCGATCTCGGCCATCGCGCCATCGAGGCACCCCGCCCCCATCAGGTTGAGCGAGGGGATGAAGAAAGCGGTCTGAGTCATCGGGCGATCCTTTGCGTGACGGAGGGCGGGGCTCAGAAGAAGCCGAGGGCCTGGGGGGAGTAGCTGACCAGCAGGTTCTTGGTCTGCTGGTAATGGTCGAGCATCATGTGATGGGTCTCGCGGCCGATGCCCGACTGCTTGTAGCCACCGAAGGCGGCATGGGCGGGATAGAGGTGGTAGCAATTGGTCCACACCCGCCCGGCCTTGATCCCCCGGCCGAAGCGGTAGGCGCGGTTGCCGTCGCGGCTCCACACCCCGGCGCCCAGGCCGTAGAGGGTGTCGTTGGCGAGGTGCAGCGCCTCCTCCTCGTCCTTGAAGGTGGTCACCGCCACCACCGGCCCGAAGATCTCCTCCTGGAAGATCCGCATCCGGTTGTCGCCGTGGAACACCGTCGGCTCGACGTAATAGCCGTCGGCGAGATCGCCGCCGAGGTCGGCGCGGGCGCCGCCGGTCAGCAGTTCGGCCCCCTCGGCGCGGCCGATCTCGATGTAGGACAGGATCTTGTGCATCTGCTCGCTCGACGCCTGGGCGCCGATCATGGTGGCGGGGTCGAGCGGGTTGCCCTGGCGGATCGCCTTGACCCGGGCCAGCGCCCGTTCCATGAACTTGTCGTACAGGCTGTCCTGGATCAGCGCGCGCGACGGGCAGGTGCAGACCTCGCCCTGGTTGAGGGCGAACAGCACGAAGCCCTCGACCGCCTTGTCGAGGAAGGCGTCATCCTCGGCGGCGACGTCGGCGAAGAAGATGTTGGGCGACTTGCCGCCCAGCTCCAGCGTCACCGGGATCAGGTTCTGGCTGGCATATTGCATGATCAGCCGCCCGGTCGAGGTTTCGCCGGTGAAGGCGATCTTGGCGATGCGGCTGCTCGAGGCCAGCGGCTTGCCCGCCTCCAGCCCGAAGCCGTTGACGATGTTGAGCACCCCGGGCGGCAGCAGATCGGCGATCAACTCCATCAGCACCAGGATGCTGACCGGGGTCTGCTCGGCCGGCTTCATCACCACGCAATTGCCGGCGGCCAAAGCGGGGGCCAGCTTCCACGACGCCATCAGGATCGGGAAGTTCCACGGGATGATCTGGCCGACCACCCCGAGCGGCTCGGCGAAATGGTAGGCGACGGTGTTCTCGTCGATCTGGGCCAGGGTGCCTTCCTGGGCGCGGATGCAGGCGGCGAAGTAGCGGAAATGATCGATCGCCAGCGGAATGTCGGCGGCCAGGGTCTCGCGGATCGGCTTGCCGTTGTCGATCGTCTCGGCGGTGGCCAGCTTTTCGAGGTTGGCCTCCATCCGGTCGGCGATGCGGTTGAGGATCAGCGCCCGCTCGGCGACGCTGGTGCGGCCCCAGGCATCGGCGGCGGCGTGGGCGGCATCGAGCGCCAGTTCGACGTCATGGGCCTGCGACCGCGCCACCTGGCTGATCACCTGTCCGGTGATCGGGGTGACGGTGTCGAAATAGGCGCCATCGAGCGGCGCGCGCCAGGCGCCGCCGATGAAATTGTCGTAGCGGCTCTTGATCGACACCACCGTGGCGGCGGCGGTGGCGGGGGACAGATGGGTCATGAAGGGGTCCTCCCTGTTTTTTCGGTCTTGGCCCCCGTGATCGGTCCGGGGGCGCCCCTTTCGTACAGCACTCGGCGTGCCAAACGCTTTTTTCGTTGTTTTTCAAGAATCAGGCCCCCAAGTGCGCCGCCGGGCGCGCCGTTCCATCGCGGGACAGTGTGGCAAAACGGAACAACGGGCGACGCGGTCAGGTTTTTCTTGCCTTGGTCGCCCCTCCTTGCCGAAACTGGCGGACAAAGCACGAGGGAAGGGCAAAGACCCGACCCCACAGGGAGGTTCCAGACGATGACCCAGACCGGAGGCCGGGCACCGTCCCGGCTGCGCGACGCCCGCGCCCTGCTCGACCATGGCGAGTTGCCGCCGCCGGGGACGATCGACCCCGCCGTCTGCCGTTCCTGGCAACGCTGCCTCGCCGCCGGGCTGCATCCCGGCTCGGCCCCCGCCGGGGAAAGCAGCCGTCTCGGCCTCGACGGGGCGATCGACCGCCGCCACCACCTGCTGCGGCGGGCGCGGCCGGTGATGGAGTACCTGCACGCCCATCTGCGCGATTCCGGCAGCGTGGTGCTGCTGGCCGACCAGTCCGGGCTGGTGATCGACGCGCTGGGCGACGCCGCCTTCCTCGAACGGGCCGACCGGGTGGCGCTGCGGCCGGGCGCCTGCTGGGACGAGACCGCGCGCGGCACCAACGCCATCGGCACCGCCCTGGCCGAGGCGGCGCCGGTATCGGTGCATGGCGCCGAGCATTTCCTCGCCCCCCACCGTTTCCTGACCTGTGCCGCCGCCCCGCTGGCCGGACCGGACGGCACCCTGCTCGGGGTGATCGATATTTCCGGTCCGCACCGCGCCCGCCCGCCCCATGCCCTCGGGCTGATCGCCGCCGCCGGGCAGATGATCGAGCGGGCGCTGTTCGAGGCCGAGGCGGCCGGGGCGGTGCGGTTGCGGCTGCATCCCCAGGCCGAGGGGCTCGGCACCCTGGCCGAGGGACTGGTGGCGCTGAGCGAGGACGGCACGGTGATCGCCGCCACCCCGGCCGGACGGACGCTGCTCGGGCTCTGCTGCGGCGATCTCGGCCGGGCGCGGATCGAGCCGCTGCTGGGACTGCCGGCCGCCCGGCTGCTCGACCAGGCCCAGGCCGGGGCCGACCGGCCGCTGACCGGGCGGACCCGCGCCGGGCGGCCGCTGTTCGTCCGGGTCGATCCGCTGCGCCGGCACGCGGTGGCGCTGGTGCCGCCGCGCCCGGCCGCCGCCCGCCCGTCCCGTCCCGCGCCGGTGCCGCAGCCGGTGGCGTCGGCGCCGGAAGACGCCCTGGCCGCGCTCGATACCGGCGACGCGCGGATGCGCACCCTGCTCGACCGCGCCCGCCGGGTGCTGGGCAAGCCGATCCCGATCCTGCTCCAGGGCGAATCCGGCGTCGGCAAGGAATTGTTCGCCACCGCCATCCATGCCGCCGGCCCCCGCCGCGACCGGCCGCTGGTGGCGGTCAATTGCGCCGCCTTGCCCGAGCCGCTGATCGAGGCCGAACTGTTCGGCTATGCCCCCGGCGCCTTCACCGGGGCGCGGCGGGACGGCGCCCCCGGCCGGATCCGCGAGGCCGACGGAGGCACCCTGTTCCTCGACGAGATCGGCGACATGCCGCTCAGCCTACAAGGGCGGCTGTTGCGGGTGTTGCAGGAGCGGCGGGTGGTGCCGCTGGGCGGCGGCAAGCCGGTGGCGGTCGATTTCGCCCTGATCGCCGCCAGCCATCGTCCGCTGAAGGCCGAGATCGACACCGGACGCTTCCGCGCCGATCTCTATTACCGCCTCAACGGCCTGACCCTGACCCTGCCGCCGTTGCGGGAACGCGGCGATTTCGCCGCCCTCGCCGCCCGCCTGCTGGCCGAGTTCGCTCCGGGCAACACCCCGCGCCTTGCCCCCGGACTGGCGGTGGCGCTGGCCCGCTACCGCTGGCCCGGCAACCTGCGCCAGCTCGCCAACGCCCTGCGCTTCGCCTGCGCGATGCTGGACCCGGGCGAGACCGAGATCGATTGGATCCACCTGCCGGAGGATCTGGCGGAGGATCTGGCCGCCCCGCCGCCGCCGCCACCGACCGCCGGGCTTGACCCGGCCCCGCTGCGGGTGGCGATGGCCTCGGTGATCGAACACACGCTGGAGGCGGCCGGCGGCAACCTGTCGGAGGCGGCCCGCCGGCTCGGCATCAGCCGCAACACGCTGTACCGCCGGCTGGGCCAGCGCCGCCCGGCACGATTGTGATCGCGGCGGGGCGGGCGGGACGCGCGGACCTCTTGCGCCCGCCCGCCCCGCCCGTTAGGTTCAGGCGGTAGCGCCGGTTTAGCTCAGGTGGTAGAGCACCTCACTTGTAATGAGGGGGCCGCGGGTTCGAATCCTGCAACCGGCACCATCCCCCCCGCCCTACGTCCTCTCCGTCCAGGCTTGGAAGAACTGACCGGTGTCGATAGCCGTAAAACGTTCACAGCCACAGCTTTAGCCTGCTGAAGTATATTTACTTTTCTACTTTACGAGTTAAAAATCAACCAAGGTCGCTCTCTTGAGGGGGGAAGGCGATGCCTGGGTTGCATTGCAAACAGGAACATAGCGAGCAATCGTGGTGGCACCTGGGGACGCGGGCTCAGCCATGACCCCAGAACAGTTCATCGAGCGGTGGCGGGGAACCTCCCGGTCCGAGCAGTCGGCGGCGCACGAACACTTCCTCGATCTGTGCGAGTTGCTCGACGTCTCCAAGCCACAGGAACTGGACAGACGCGGCGATTTCTATACTTTCGAGAAAACCATCCCGAAGGCCAATGGTCGGCCGGGACGGGCCGATGTCTGGAAAAAGGGCTGTTTTGCCTGGGAATACAAACGCGACAAGCGCAACCTCGTCGCCGCCTACGCCCAGCTCAAGGAATATTCGGGCGCACTGGAGAACCCTCCCCTCCTCATCGTTTCGGACATGGAGGAGATTCGGGTCCACACCAACTTCACCAACGCGATCGTCGAGACCCATTGCATCCGCCTGCCCGATCTGATGAGCGTCGAGGCACGCCAACTCTTGCGGCACTGCTTCTCCAAGCCGGAGATGTTGAGGCGAGAGAGCCTGACGCGGGTCAGCGTGACCCGCGACGCGGCACGGGCGTTCGGAACGATCGCGGGACGCCTCCGCACGCGAGGATATGACCCACGCCGGGTGGCCCATTTCCTCAATCGGCTGGTGTTCTGCCTGTTCGTCCAGGATGTGGAACTGCTGCCGAACCGGCTGTTCGCCGACATATTGGAAGAATGTGTCAAGGTGCCGGACAAGTTCGAGCCGGGCCTGAAAACCCTGTTCGGCGCGATGAAGAGCCCGGGCGGCATGTTCGGCATGGTCAGCATCCGCTGGTTCAACGGCGGGCTGTTCGACGATGACGACGTGCTCCCGCTCGGCTGGATGGAAATCAGGGAGTTGCATCAAGCTTCCCTGCTGGACTGGAGCGCCATCGAGCCCTCGATTTTCGGCACCCTGTTCGAGGCCGGGCTCAATCCCGAAAAACGCGACCTGATGGCGGCGCTGTTCGATCCCCCCGCCGGTGGGGCATCCGGCGCGGTCGAGCAGACCGACAAGGGGATCGGCATCCACTACACCGACCCAGATACGATCATGAAGATCATTGAGCCGGTGGTGCTGGACCCGTTGCGACAAGAGTGGCAAGAGGCGCGGGGGAAGATTGAGCGGTACCGCAAGAGCCGCGACAAGGCGGCCTCTGATTCAGCCCGGACCCGGGCCGAAAACGAGGCTCGCGAGATCTGGCACCGGTTTCGCCAACGGCTGGGGGATTTTCGGGTCCTTGATCCCGCCTGCGGCTCGGGCAACTTCCTCTATCTGGCGCTGCTGCACCTGAAAGACTTCGAGCAAAGCCTGATCAAGGAGGCAGGGGAACTCGGTTTGCCCCTCATCGGTCAACTGGTGACGACCAAGGCGGTGCGTGGAATCGAGGTAAACCCCTATGCCGCCGAGTTGGCCCGGACGACGATCTGGATCGGCGAGCTGCAATGGCAGTTGAAAAATGCCTCGGATCTTGCCTTTTTTCGAGAGCCGGTTCTGGGGCGGCTCGACGCGATCGAATGCCGCGACGCCCTGCTGGACGACAACGGCAAGGAAGCCCCGTGGCCCGAGGCCGATGTGATCGTCGGCAACCCGCCATTCCTGGGCGGGAAGAAGCTGCGCGGCTCGCTCGGCGATGCCTACGTCGATCGCCTGTTCTCGGTCTATCGCGGCCGCGTTCCGGCGGAGGCTGATCTGGTGGCCTATTGGTTCGTGCGGTCCTGGGAACGTGTGCAGGAGGGGCCAGCCAACGCGGCGGGACTGGTCGCAACGAACTCGATCCGTGGCGGGGCGAACCGCCGCGTTCTGGACTCGATCGTCACCCAAGGAAGGATTTTTTCCGCCTGGAGCGATGAGCCTTGGGTAATCGACGGCGCGGCGGTGCGGGTCTCCCTGGTGGCGTTTGCAGCGGCTCAGCCGAAGGAAGACGCCATTCTCGACGGATCCCCGGTGCCGCGCATTCACTCCGACCTGACTGCGGCCGCCACCGATCTGACCCGAGCGCGGCGCCTACGCCAGAATGCTGGGGTGGCCTTCATGGGCGATACGAAAGGCGGAGCCTTCGACATTCCCGGCAGCCTCGCCCGCGCTTGGCTGGAGCTTCCCTCGAACCCTCACGGCCGCCCCAACGCCGATGTGCTCCGCCCCTGGGTCAACGGCATGGATGTGACACGCCGCCCCGCCGACAAATGGATTATCAATTTCGGGTGGGAGATGAAAGAGAATGATGCGGCATTATATGAAGCGCCATTCACGTATATCGAGCGGATGGTTAAATCTGATAGGTTAAAAAATCGTAGAGATCTCTATCGAAAGTTTTGGTGGCGTCATGCAGAACCCCGACCTGGGATGTGGCGAGCTATAGGGGGTTCATCTCAATTCATAGTTACAAACACCGTATCAAAATACAGATTTTTCTCTTTTATCGATAAAACTGCCTGCCCAGATCATCAGCTAATAGTTATAACCCGCGACGATAACGTAACATTTGGCATCCTGCACAGCCGCTTTCATGAAGCGTGGGCTCTACGCCTGGGCACCAGCCTTGAAGACCGTCCCCGCTACACCCCAAGCACGACCTTCGAGACGTTCCCCTTCCCCGAGGGCCTGACGCTCGACATTCCTGCCACCGCCTACGCCGACGACCCGCGCGCCCAGGCGATCGCGGCTGCGGCGCGGCGACTCGACGAACTGCGGCGCAACTGGTTGAACCCGCCGGATCTGGTCAAGGTGGTGCCCGAGGTGGTGCCGGGATTTCCCGATCGCCTGATCCCCGTCAGCAGCAGGGCCGAGGCGGAACTGAAAACGCGGACCTTGACCAACCTCTACAACCTGCGCCCGACGTGGCTGGTCAACGCCCATCGGGAACTCGATCAGGCCGTGGCCCGCGCCTACGGCTGGACCGCCGACATCTCGGATGACGAGGCGCTGGCGCGTCTGTTCGCCCTCAACCGCGCCCGTGCCGAAGCGGAAGACCGCTTGGCGAGGATGGCCACCCAGGACCGGCGCCAACGGAGCCTCCTCCTGCCGATGCAGGGAGGAAAAGCCAGCGACGACCGGCAGCTGGAACAGGACGCTGACGCCAAGATACCGCGGGAAGAGCCCACCCGGCCTCGCCGTCGTCATCGGGCCTGATCCCGGCCCGCCGCCGATGTCGAGCCTCCACTCAGGTTCCCGCCCTACCGCTTCGCCGCCGCAGGCGGCGCCAGCCGCAGCAGGGCGATGCCGATCAGCGCCGACAGCAGCGAGCCGCCCAGCACCCCGACCCGCACCGCAACGTCCTGCCCGGCGTCGGGAAAGGCCAGACCGCCGATGAACAGGCTCATGGTGAAGCCGATCCCGGTCAGCACCGCCATCGCCTGAACCTGCGGCCACGAGGCGCCGGCCGGCAGCCGGGCCACCCGCAGCCCCACCGCCACCCCGATCGCCAGCATCACCCCAAGCGGCTTGCCCAACACCAGACCGAGCCCCACCCCCAGCGTCACCGGGTCGGCCAGTTGCCCGAGCCCGACCCCGGCCAGCGGCACCCCGGCATTGGCGAAGGCGAACAGCGGCAGGATCGCGAAGGTCACCCAGGGATGCAGCGCGTGTTCGAGCCGCTTGAGCGGCGAGGGCCGCGCCGGATCCTTGGTGCGCAGCGGCAGGGCGAAGCCGATCGCCACCCCGGCCAGGGTGGCATGCACCCCCGATTTCAGCACGAACAGCCACAGCAGCACCCCGAGCAGGACATAGGGCGCCGTCCGCGCCACCCCGGCGCGGTTGAGCCCGACCAGCCCGGCCAGCGCCAGCGCCGCCAGCCCCAGCGACAGCAGCGACAATTGGTCGGTGTAGAACAGGGCGATGATCACGATCGCGCCCAGATCGTCGATGATCGCCAGCGCCAGCAGGAAGATCCGGAGCGAGGGCGGGGCATGACGGCCGGCCAGCGCCAGCACCCCGACGGCGAAGGCGATGTCGGTCGCCGCCGGGATCGCCCAGCCGCGCATCAGCACCGGATCGCCCCAGGTGGCGGCGAGATAGACCAGCGCCGGCACCACCATCCCGCCCAGCGCCGCCAGCCCGGGCAGGGTGGCGCGGCGCAGGCTCGACAGCTCGCCCTGCACCACCTCGCGCTTGATCTCGAGCCCGACCAGCAGGAAGAACACCGCCATCAGCCCGTCATTGATCCAGTGCAGCAGCGGCTTGCCCAGCCCGATCTCGCCGATCCGCACCGACACCGGCAGGTCGAGCAGGGATTGGTAGAACGGCTGGGCCGGGGAATTGGCCAGCGCCAGCGCCGCCAGCGAGGCCGCCAGCAGACACACGCCGCCGGCGACTTCGAGGCGGAGAAAGGCTCGGATGGTCGATAACGGCACGGGCCGGGCTCCTGTGACGGCGAAGAAAGAGGCGGATCAGCCTGACCGCACAATGCGGCGGCACCAAGGCGGTCAAAACACGTCCATCGGCTGAGGATATGCGCCCGGCCTCCCGCCGTTTCAATGCATGCCGCCGGGGTCTTGACCAGGATCAAGGCCCCGGCGGCGGCGCCCTGCCACACTGGCCGCAGCCGACCAGGAGGGCCATGTCGTGACCGCACCCCCGCTTCCATCCCCCGCCGCGCCGCCACGCCTCGACGTGCGGCCGATGCTGGCCGAGGGCATCGACCCCTATGACAGCGTGCTGGCGCTGGCCGAGGCGATCGCCGAGGGCGGCGCGCTGGAGATCGACGCCCCGTTCAATCCGACCCCGCTGCGGCGGGTGATGGCGCGCCACGGTTTTTCGTCGCGGGCAGCCCGGCTCGCCACCGATTGGTGGCGGGTGCGCTTCGTCCGTGACGGCGCCGCCGACTGGGCGGCCGAGGCCGAGACCACCCTGCTGCCGGAAGGGGCGATGCGCTGGCAGGAAGAGGACGGGATCCATCTCGACGTCCGCCGCCTGTCCCCGCCCGAGCCGCTGCGGCTGATCCTCGGCCTGATCGACTCGCTGGGCCCGACCGGCGGCCCGGTGGTGGTCCATCACGACCGCGACCCGCTGTTCCTGCCGGCCGAACTGGCCGAACGCGGCTGGCGGATCGTCCGGGTCGCGCCGGCCCCGGCCGATCTGCGGCTGTGGCTCGAACCGGAGCGGCGCTGATGCTGCCCGGCCTGCCCCCGGGCGCCGCCGACCAGTTGCTGCCGCCGGCCCTGCCCGGCCGCTTCTTCGCCGCCGCCGTGCTGTTCCATCTCGCCGCCTGGGCCCTGCTGGCCTGGGCCGGTCCCGAGGAACTGATCGGCTTTTCCGGCGGGGCCGGGCCGGTCGCCGCCGCCCTGCATCTGATCACCCTCGGCACCCTGGCGATGACCGCGATCGGCGCGGCGATCCAGATGCTGCCGGTGATCACCAACCGCCCGCTGGCCGGGGTCGGGCTGTGCCACGGCCTGTTCTGGCTCCAGGCCGGCGGGGTGGCGCTGCTGTCGTCCGGTCTGGCCCTGCCGGCGCCGCGCCTGATGGCGGCGGGCGGCGGGATGGTCTCGGCCGCGCTGGCCCTGTTCGCCCTGCTGGTGGCCGGACATCTGCGCCGGGGCGGGGGGCTCGACGCGCTCGGCCGCCACCTCGCTTTGGCCCTGGCCGCGCTGGCCGCGCTGGCCGGGCTCGGCCTCGCCTTGCTGGCCGATTTCTCCACCGGCTGGCTGGGCGACCACCGCGCCGTCGCCGCCGCCCATGCCGTGCTCGGCGCCTATGGCTTCATGGGGATGCTGGCCTTCGGCTTCTCGACCCTGCTGCTGCCGATGTTCGTGCTCGGCCCGGCGATCCCCGAGGCGGCCAGCCGGCGGGCGCTGGCCCTCGCCGCCCCCGCCCTCGCCTGCGGTGCCATCGGGGCGGCCACCGGCCTGTCCTGGCTGGCCGCCCTCGGCGCGGGGCTGGGCGCCGCCGCCCTGCTGCTCCATCTGCGCGCCGTCGCCGCCTGCCTGCGGCGGCGGATGCGGCGCCGGCTCGAACCGTTCTTCCTGCTGCTGGTGTCGGCCTGGGCGATGCTCGGGCTCAGCCTCGGCCTCGGCCTCGCCCTGGCGCTGGGCGCCCCGGCCGATCCGTGGGCCGGGCTGTGGGGGCTGGTGCTGGTGATCGGCTGGCTGCTCGGCTTCGTCCTCGCCATCCTGCAACGGATCCTGCCGTTCCTGGCGGCGATGCATTCCGCCGGCGCCGGCCGGCCGCCGCTGCTGCCGTCCCGCCTCGCCCCGGCCTGGGCCGCCACCCTGCACGGCGCCTGCCACCTCGCCGCCGTCGTCCTGCTCGCCCTCGGGCTGGCCGGCGGCCTGACGCTGGCGGTCCGGCTCGGGCTGGCCGCCGGGCTGGTCGGAGCCGCCGCCTTCCTTCTTTATGCCGCCGCGGTACCCTGGCGCGCCCTTCAGGCCCGGCGTCCGGCCCTTTCCTCCCCTCCGCACAAAGGAACCCCGCGATGAACGTTGCCACCACCCAGGTCGGCGGGCTGCTGCACCGCGACCACATGGCCACCGTCGAGACCCTGGAAGGACTCGAATTGCTACTGCGCAAGAACCGCAAGCCGCCGGCCTTCGATCCGACCCTGACGGCGTGGCTGGCCGATCTGGCCGCCCGGCTGCGGCGCGAGGTCGCCGAGCATTTCGACTTCGAGGAAACCCGGCTGTTCCCGCTGTTCCTGGCGGTCGGCCAGACCGGGATCGTCGAGATCCTCGGCCAGGAGCACCAGACCATCCTGCCGCTGGCGCAACAGGTGGCGGCGCTGGCCGAGGCGGCGACGGCCAGCGGCCGGTTCGAGCCGGCCGGCTGGGACGCCTTCCGCGCCCTGGGCGGCGAACTGATCGAGCGCGAGATGTTCCATATCCAGAAGGAGGAGATGGGCCTGCTGGCCGGCATCGCCGCCCTGCTCGACCCGGACCAGGACCGCCGGCTGGCCGAAGCCTTCGCCGCCCTGCGCGGCTGAGAAACGCGGGGAGCGGCGCCCCCGCCCCCCGGCCAAGGACCGCAGAGCCCTTGGATCCCTTCGACGGTCGGGCGCGGACAGGACCGGGCGGGGCCCACCTCGGCGCTAGAATTGGCCCAACCGCCATGCGACAATGCCCCGGAATCGACGTCGAGGGGGGAACAGGATGCCGCCGGAACCCGGCCCGGACGAGACGCGCCACGTTCACATCCTGCCGAAACTGAAGCGGCTTTCCCTGAGATTTCCCTGGCGGCCCACCCGCCCGCTGCCGCCGCTGGCGCTGGCCCTGGTGCCGGCGGCGGTGCTGGCCCTGGCCGGGGCCGGCCACGGTCTCGCCACCCTGACCCGGACCGAGCAGGCCCTTCGCCTCGACCAGCAGCGTCAGGCGGCCGATCAGGCGGCACAGACCCGGATCGCCCGCTTCAGCCAGGACATCGGCCAGATCCTGCTCCAGGCCTCGGACGGGCTGGCCCAGGCCGGCAACGGCACGGACCGCGCCGGCTTGGCCCGGCTGCATGCCGCCCTGGTGGCACGGCTGGCGGCGGTGGACCGGGGGGCGCTGGCCGAAATCGCCACCGCCTCGGGGCGCGCCGAGGCCCCCCGCCTGTTCGACGGCTTCCGGAGCGCGCTGCTCCAGGCGACCCGGGCCCCCGCCCGCAACGCCCCGCCCCGGGGCGACCGTTTCCTCGCCGCCGCCGCCGCCAACGCCGCCCGGCTCAATGACGCGGCCCGCACCGCCGCCCTGGCCCTGGCCGCCGAGGCCAGCCAACGCGACGACGACGCGGCGGCCGAGCGGCATCGGCTGGCGGGGCGCGACGCCGCAATCGCCGCCGCGCTGGCGGCGGCGCTGCTGTTGCTGTGGGGCGGCGCGGCGTGGTGGCTGCATACCCGTCTGCGGCGGGCGAGCGGGGCGCTCGACGCGCTGGCCGCCGGCGACGCCGACACCGCCCAGGCGGCGGCAACCGCCCTGGCCGGCGAGCGCGGCTCGCCGCTGCGGCCGCTGGCGGAGCGGCTGCTGGCGCTCCAGGGCGCGGTGACCGCCGGGCGCCGCAGCCAGGACGCGCTCGATGTCCGGATCCGCCACATCGCCTGCCTGCATGACGTGGTGTGCCTGACCGAACGCGACGACCTCGCCCCCGAGGCGCTCGCTGCCGCCGTCGCCGAGCGTCTGCCCTCGGCGCTGCGTCATCCCACCCTGGTGGCGGGACGGATCGAACTGGGCGAGGCCGGCTGGGGCGAAGCGGCCGACGGCGAACGTCTGACCGTGCCCTTCCCGATCCCCGGCGGCGGGGTGGGACGGGTGATCGCCGCCTATCGCGCCCCGGTGCCGGCCGAGGCCGGACCGGCCTTCCTGGCCGAGGAACGCACCCTGCTCGGGGCGATCGCCGACCGCCTCGCCGGCACCCTGGCGCGGCGGGACGACGGCGCCGGCGACCGCGACCAGCTGGAATTGCGGGCGGCGGTGTTCGCCGCCGCCCCCTGCCCGCTCGAACTGATCGACGCGGCGACGCTGACCCTGGCCGCGACCAATCCGGCCGCCGCCGCCGCGCTCGGCCAGGACCCCGCCGATCCGGCCGGGCGGCCGCTGGCCGACAGCATCGACGAGGCGACCGCCGCCGCTTTGCCCGAACTGGCCCGCGAGGCGCAGACGCGGGGCGAGGCCCGGATCGACACCCGCCGCCGCCACCGCGACGGCGGCCTGATCCCGGTCGAACTGCGGCTGGCCCCCACCCGTCACGACGGCCGCGATTATCTGGTGGCGAGCTGGCGTGACCGCGCCGAGACGGATTCGGCCGAGGGCGAGATCGCCCGGCTGGCGCAACTGGTCGGGCAGTGCCCGCTGGCGGTGCTGGTGACCGCGCCCGACGGCACCATCGTCGAAATCAACGACGCCTTCGTCGCCGCCACCGGCTTCGACCGTGACGCCGCGATCGGGCAGACCCCGCGCCTGCTGCGCTCGGGGCGGACCCCGGCCGCGACCCATCGGGCGCTGTGGGAGGCCCTGGCCCGGGGCGAAAGCTGGCAGGGCGAGCTGATCAACCGCACCCGCGACGGGGAGGAGCGGATCTTCGCCGCGCTGATCCTGCCGCTGCGCCGGCCCGACGGCACCGTCAGCCATTACGCCGCGTTCGAGCAGGACGTCACCGACCAGCGCCGGCTGGCGCGCGAGCTTGAAGCCTGCCATATCCAGCTCGCCCGGCTGGCGACGCCGGCCGCCGAGCCGCCGCCCCCCGCGCCCGAGGCGCCGGCCGGACTCGATCTCGCCGCCGGCCTGCGCGCCGCCGATGGCGAGGTCGGCCGCTTCCTGACCCGGCTGGGCGATTTCCTCGCCAGCGGCGGGGTCGAGGCGCTGCGCGACGCCCTGGGCGCCGCCGACCTCGTCACCGCCCGCGCCCGGGCCCGCGCCCTGACCGAAGCCGCCGACGCCCTCGGGGCCGTCGCGCTGCGGCGGATCGGCGCCGAAATCGGGGAAATGCTGGCAAGCGAGTCGCCGCCGCCGGCCCTCGCCACCCGCTTCGCCGAACTCGAAGCCGAATTCAATGCGCTGGAGCAGACCCTGCGGCCGCTGCTGGCGGCAGGGTGAGGACGTGGGCTCCGCCCACACCCGCCAAGGGCCGGGGGCCCTTGGAACCCTTCCCCTATCCGTCGCGCCCGACCATCAAGGGGATCCAAGGGCCTTGCGGCCCTTGGCGGGTGTGGGCAGAGCCCACGTCCCCTTTTTTCACCCCATCCGGTTGACCGCGCTGACCACCGCCCGCAGCGAGGCCATGGTGATGCCGGCTTCGACCGCGGCGCCGTGGATGCCGGTGCCGTCGGGCAACACCAGTTCGACATAGCAGGCGGCCTGGGCGTCGGCGCCGCTGCCGAGCGCGTGCTCGTGATAGTCACGCAGCGACAGCGCCACCCCGAGTTCCTTTTCGAGCGCCTGGACGAACGCCGCCACCGGGCCGGGGCCGACGCCCTGCAACACCCGCTCCTCGCCATCCTTGAGCAGAGTGGCGGTCAGGGCCCGGTTCTGGCCCTTGTTGCCGACCGGGACGGTCGAATATTCGACCAGTTCGAGCCGGCCGGGGCTGAGATAGGTGTCGGTGAAGGCGGCCATGATCTCGGCCGGTTCGAGTTCGCGACCGGCCGCGTCGGCGATGCGCTGCACCACCTGGGCGAATTCGACCTGCAACGGACGCGGCAGTTCGAGGCCGTAATCGCGTTCGAGCACCGCGGCGATGCCGCCCTTGCCCGACTGGCTGTTGATGCGGATCACCGCCTGATAATTGCGGCCGACATCGGCCGGGTCGATCGGCAGGTAGGGCACCTCCCACACCGGGTCGTTGCCCTTGCGCCGGGCGGCGAAACCCTTGCGGATCGCGTCCTGATGCGAGCCGGAAAAGGCGGTGTAGACCAGATCGCCGGCATAGGGATGGCGCGGATGGACCGGCAGGCCGGTACATTCCTCGGCGACGTGGCGGACCGCGTCGATGTCGGACAGGTCGAGGCGCGGATCGACCCCCTGGGTGAACAGGTTGAGGGCGAGGGTGATGATATCGACGTTGCCGGTGCGCTCGCCATTGCCGAACAGGGTGCCCTCGACCCGGTCGGCCCCGGCCATCACCGCCAGCTCGGCCGCCGCGACCCCGGTGCCGCGATCATTGTGGGGATGGACCGACAGGATCAGCGAGTCCCGGCACGACACCTTGTCGAGGAACCATTCGATCACGTCGGCGTAATGGTTGGGGGTCGACATCTCGACCGTGGCCGGCAGGTTGCAGATCATCCGCCGGGTCGGGCTGGCGCCCCAGGCCTGGGCCACCGCCTCGACGATCTCGACCGCGAAATCGGGCTCGGTGCCGGTGAAGCTTTCCGGGGAATACTGGAACACCACCTCCCCCTCCGGCCGCGCCGCCGACAATTCGCGGATCTGGCGGGTGCCGGCGAGGGCGAGATCGATGCAGCCCTGGCGATCCAGGCCGAACACCACCCGCCGCTGCACCTCGGAGGTCGAGTTGTAGAGATGGACGATCACCCGGGGGGCGCCGCGCACCGCCTCGAAGGTGCGGGCGATCAGTTCGGGGCGCGACTGGACCAGCACCTGAATGGTGACGTCCTCGGGAATGTGGCCGCCCTCGATCAACACCCGGATGAAGTCGTAATCGGTCTGGGACGCGGCGGGAAAGCCGACCTCGATCTCCTTGAATCCGATCCCGACCAGGGTCTGCCACATCTGCATCTTGCGGCCGGTGCCCATCGGATCGATCAGGGCCTGGTTGCCGTCGCGCAGATCGACGCTGCACCACACCGGCGGACGGGTGATCTCGGCGTCGGGCCAGCGGCGGGTCTGGGGGCGGAGCGCGGGATAGGGACGGTACTTTTCCTTGGCGGCGGGCATCATGGCCTCGTCCTCCTGTCAAAAAGGCATGTCAGCGATGGATCTCGGAACAGCGCGGCGCCGTTCACGGCCGCCGGGCGGCCACGCGGGGTCAGGCCCGGCGGCCGCGGCCTAGTCGCAGGCGCGGCGGCAGGACGGACGGCGGCACCGGAACACGGCGCGGCGCGCGGCGGCAGGACGACGAAGATGGAAAGGAGATCATGACACGCACCCGAACCCTGACGGAACCGACACCACAAGCCCCGGCGTCGATTTACGACACCGGGCGGCGCAGCACTAGCAGGACGGATGCAACGAAAGCGGTCATGGCGGCATGGTGCCCGATGCGGCCGGCCGGCGTCAAGCCCAGTTTGGCCGGGTTTCCCGCGATCCTCCTGACGTGTCCCGCACCAGGCCCTTTCGCGCAGCCCTGGTTTTTTGTCGTCAATTTTTCACGTTGAGGAATCAAGATACCGTTAATTACTGATAAACTATCGTATAGAAGCCGGTCTGAACGGGTAGTGGAGCAGCAACCCTGACGCTGGAAGGGGAAACTTAGCCTCGCCCATCCCAACCGACTCTCCATCTTTACTTTCCGTAAACCATTGCTCTGTGTGTATGACTTCACAATCTCCTTGACTCACCCCAGGTCAAATCCCTATAATTGCGAACACTTTGTAAACGAGAATATGGCCTGTTTACATTTTGTCGCCGGCCCGTGGGGAACCTTACCCCCTTGAAATGGCCTTTCCTGGGCGACATCTGAGTGAATACCGGCGGATACCCGATGCGAATTGGGTCGATGCTTGGTGTTGTCGGGCGCGGGGATAGTGTCTTCGCCCGAAGTGGCAGCGGCATGGCCCGCCGCAGCCGGCGAGGAAAACGCGGTCCTTTCCGAATGGCGCGGCAGCGGCCCCGCCCCCGGAACGGCCGAGCGGGCCGATACCCGGCGCCGGAACGGCGCCCCGGGCAAAGACCAGGGGGGCGGACCCGATGGACCAGAACGGTCAGGAACAGGTGGTGGTGTGTTCCGGCACACTTGGACTGGCCCGAGCGGCCGAGCTGCGCGATCTGCTCCAGGCCGCGCTGGCGGATGGCCCCGATCTGCTGATCGATTGCTCCGCCGCCACCGATGTCGATCTCAGCTTCATTCAACTGGTCCTGGCCGTCCGCCAAAGCGCGGAACGGCGCGGCGGCCGGGTGCGCCTGCGCCACCCGGCGCACGGTCCCCTGGCCTCTGCCCTGCGGGCGGCCGGGCTGACCGGCCTGCCCGCCGGCGGCGGGGATTCCAGCTTCTGGACAGAAGGGACGTGAGCACAATGGCGAAGACGATTCTCTGCGTCGACGATTCCACCAGCATGCGGCTGATGGTCAAGCTGGCGCTGAACGGGGCCGGATACGAGGTGATCGAGGCCTGCGACGGCAGGGACGCCCTCGACAAGGCCCGCGCCGGCGCCGTCAATCTGGTGCTGACCGACCTCAACATGCCCAACATGGACGGGTTGACCCTGATCCGCCAACTGCGCGCCCTGCCGACCTACAAGGGGGTGCCGATCATCTTCCTCACCACCGAGTCGGACGAGAGCAAGAAGGCGGAGGCCAAGAGCGCCGGCGCCACCGGCTGGATCGTCAAGCCGTTCCAGGAAAGCCAGCTGCTCGGCGTCGTCAAAAAGGTCCTGGGGTGATGGCGGGCGGCAGCGATCCGGGCCAGGTCTTCCGCGAGGAAGCGGCCGATCTGCTGGTCGAGCTCGAAACGGCGCTGCTCAGCCTGGAACAGAGCCCGGACGACCGCGATCTGCTCGACAGCGCCTTCCGCGCCCTGCACACCCTCAAGGGGTCGGGGGCGATGTTCGGCTTCGAGGCGGCTGCCGCCTTCACCCACCATCTCGAAACCGCGTTCGATCAGGTCCGGCGCGGCGAGTTCGCGCTCAATTCCGCCCTGATCGGGGTGGCGCTGGCGGCGCGGGACCACATCCGCGCCCTGATCGACCATCCGGCCGAGGCCGACACCGCGCTGGGCGACCGGCTGCTGGCCGAGGTCGCCGCCCTGACCGCCGCCGGCGCCCCCACCGCCGGCACGGCCGCCCCCCCGGCGCGACCGGCCGCCGCCG